>JAQGHT010000703.1 GCA_028291565.1 Planctomycetaceae bacterium
CTGAAATCGTGAATTGGCAGGACGATCAAATCTTCAATCGATTGCGGGAATGGTTGGATACGACTCGGGCGGAAGCCGGTGCCTTGGGTGAGGAGGCCTATGATCCACTAGCGGTTGAGAACTCACCTGCGCCGACAGTCGGATTTTATGACCTGGCCGCCGAATTCACCGCGCTGCGGCAAGAACTCAAGTTGCAAACCAAAAGTTCTCGCGGATTGCAGGAACAGGCCGAAGCCGCAGCCCACGAAATGCACGAAGCCACGGTCCGCCTGGCATCTGCCGAGCAACGCTATCGTGAGGCGACAAACGAATTCAGCGACGCCAGCCTGAAATTGCTGGCGGAAACCGTGATCAATCTGGATGAATCACTCGATCGCGGCCGGTCCGTCATCGAAACGGCCAGGAAGCGGATTGTCGTCGATTCCGTGACCGAATTTGAACGCGGCCTGGATGAAGCCTATCGCAAATTGTCGTTTTTCGGAAAGTGGCGCAGCCTGAAATTCTACCAGCTGACCCGCGAACTTTATCGGCAACAGGTGGAACTGGGGCACGGCAGTCTGTTTGACTCGGTGCTGGCAGGATATCAATTGATTCAAAATCGAGTCCTGAAAATCTTGAAGGATCAAGGAATTGAACGGATCGTCTGTGTCGGCCAGCCCGTCGACCCGCACTGCATGATTGTGAACGTCGCCGTTCCCGGCACTGAGTTTGCTCCCGGAACGGTCGTCCAGGAAATTCGCCGAGGTTATCGATGGAAAGGAAAGGTTCTGCGGTATGCGGAAGTCGGGGCGGCAACGAAGTAAGCAAATGGCACCGACCAGGTGAAATCGCTTCCGTATCGCCAAATTTGACAAAAATCCCTGTCAGACCGTCCGAAACTGGTTGCTAGAGTTTACAACTCCTTGCGGAGTCTTTATTAACAGTTTGATCCCGTCTGATAGATAAAACACAGACCGTAGATTGCGGCTGAGCCGCCTACTTCGCATAGAAATCTCGGAAAGAGAAGACAAAGGAGTCAGAAACCGATGGAAACGATCCTTGGCATCGATTTAGGAACCACAAATAGCGAAGTCGCGGTTGTGAAGGAGAACGGAGAAGTTTACGTCTTTCGCGAAGACGGAAATCCGATTCTGCCGTCCGTCGTGGGACTCGATGATCATGGCGAATTGCTGGTCGGAGTGGCCGCCCGAAATCAATACGTTCTGGCGCCCGATCGCACCATCAAATCCATCAAACGCCAGATGGGTCAGGACATCAAAGTCAAGCTGGGGTCGCAGGAGTTCCGCCCGGAGGAAATCTCGGCGATGATCCTGCGGAAGCTCAAGGACCGAGCGGAAAAAGAATTGGGCTATGCAGTTTCCAAAGCCGTGATCACCGTACCGGCTTTTTTCAGCGAAATTCAGCGCGAAGCGACACGACAAGCGGGGGAACTCGCGGGGTTGGAAGTGGTTCGGATCATCAACGAACCGACCGCGGCCGCGTTGACCTATGAGCCACATCCGACCGATGTCGAGCGACTGCTGGTGTACGACCTGGGTGGTGGTACGTTCGACGTCTCGATCGTGCAAATCGAAAACGGTGTCGTGGAAGTCCTGTCCAGTCACGGCGACACGCAGTTGGGCGGCGATGACTTTGATCAATTGCTGTTCGATCACATTTGCGACCGGTTCCAGAAGGAACACGATGTGGATTTGCGGAAATCGCAGATCCCCAAGTCCCGCGTCCTGCGCGCTTCGGAAGAAGCCAAGAAGCAGCTCTCGAGTGAACCGTTTGTTCAAGTCACTGAAGAATTCATCGCCGAAAAGAATGGCACACCCCTCAATCTGCAACTGGAACTGGCACGATCTGATTATGAAAAACTGATCATGCCGTTGCTGACGAAGACGTTGACGTGCGTCGATCAAGCGTTGACGGATTCCAAACTGCAGGTGAACCAGATCAGCAAAGTCGTGCTCGTCGGAGGTGCCACACGAACTCCATTAGTTCAAAGCCTGCTGTCCGAACGATTGAGCCAACCGCTGCATACAGAAGTCAATCCTGACCTGGGCGTGGCGATGGGTGCGGCAATCCAGGGAGCTTTGATCGCTGGGCGCGACGTGGGGCCAGTGTTAGTCGACATCACGCCACATACACTGGGAATTCAATGCCTGGGACCGCTCTACGGCCGGATTTCAACCTTTCACTTCTCTGAAGTCATTCCGCGGAATACGGCTTTACCAGCCAGCCGGACCCAAGTCTACACGACCGCATCCGATGAACAGGAAGCGGCCCACATCGCCGTGTTCCAAGGCGAACACGCAGATGTCCGCAACAATCAAATGGTCGGCGACTTTGATCTGGAAGGATTGGCCAAGGTCAATCAGGGAAATCAGATTCTCGTTCGTTTCGATCTGGATCTGGATGGAATTCTCAAAGTGGCCGCGATTGAACGCAACACCGGCCTGGCGCAAAACCTGGTCATCGAAAACTCCGCGAGCCTGTTCCGTGCCAGTAACCGCGACGGGAAAGCGAATTCCCGACTCAAGAAGACATTTGAAAGCAGCCGGCATTTCGTCAAAACACCGCAATCGGCGCCGGTCGAATCAACGGGCGCAGTGTTGCTCGGTGGCACAGATCTGGTTGACGCCAAGCTGTCTCCAGAAGATCGGACGTTATTTCAGAAGGCCCGCGAACTGGTCGCGAAAGCCCAGGATGCCGCTCAAAGTGCTGGTACGGAAGATGCTGATGAATTGCGACAGCTCGCAACGCAGCTGGAAACCGCATTGACTGATGGGAATGTCGGTGAGGTGCGGGATTTGAGCGTCAAATTGGAAGACGTCGTCTTCTACTTGCAGGATGCCTAAGCGAAATGCCCGATCTAGCCACAGATATCAGCGAATCACTCCGCTGCCCCACGTGTAACGCGGCGCAGACGTGGTCCGATGAATGTCGACGTTGCAAATCGGACTTGCGACTGCTGCGCCGCGTGGTTGAAGCGCGGCGACAGCACCGTGAGTTGGCCCTCCGGGCATTACGCGACGGACACTACTCGACAGCCCTGGCCGAAGCTCAACAGGTTCATGATCTGTATCCAGATCCCGGCAGCAAACGCCTCCTGGCAACCTGCAACTTGTTGGCCGGAAACTGGCAGCAAGCGCTGGTTCTCGCTCGGGATGCCTCGTAAGCCTCAATAATTATTGGGTTTATGTCCGATTTTTTGCTGCTGGAAACGCGTGATTGGAAAGTCGCGACCATTGAGTAGTAGAAGCGCCGTAAAGCCACCGTGTCGGCGTAGATGGCTGCCTTTGAAAGCTGCCGCTTAGATGTTCAACAGGATCAAGGGGCGTATAGGACCAATGAGACTCATTGGTCCTATCGGCCTCATGATTCCCATTCGATCGCCGTAAGTCATTCTCTGGCAATGCCATCGAAGCTGAGCGATCTCTATGAGCGGGATCTCGTCCAAAGGCGCTTGTCGATCTCACATTCTTGCGTCAATTCTGCCACTGTCTTTTGGCGAAATTGGCTGAATTTGGATTGTGCAGCTATTGCAATCACTTTTCACGCCGTGAGTTGTGACAAAGTGTTGAAATTCCTTCTTGCCGCTGTGACCATTCGTCTGTAGAGTAATCTTCAGCGTTACCACTCAACTTCAGCAATATCTAAGTGCAAGCTGAAATTCAATTCTCCGGGAAATTGATTGATGGCAGAGGCTGTCGCAATACATGACGCCGACGATCCTCAGGATATTATCCATCAGTCGGTTCAACTTCTCACACAGGGTGATTTGGTTGTCGTTCCAACCGAAACGCGATATGTGGTCATTGCCGATGCATTAGCCGGGCGTGGAGTGGCTCGCTTGCGAGACTTGGCAAACCGCCACAATTTGGGCGCCGCGGCCTTGCTGGTTGCCTCGCAGAATGTCCTTTGGGATTATGTGCCCGAGTTAAGCGCTTTGGCGGAACGACTGATTCGGCGTTGCCTGCCTGGGCCCATTGCGTTTGAGTTTTTTTTCGAGCCAGAAACGTCTGGGCTTTCGAAGGCCCTTCCATCAGAAACCTGGAATTGGGTCTGTCAGGACGGACAAGTCAGATTTCGAGTTCCCGCACATGATATTCTGAGCGCGATTCAAAATCTGATGCGAGGTCCACTCGTAATGGTGGGAGAATTCGCGCCGTCAATAGACAACCCACGTTCACTCCCGTCCTGGGTGGGGGATGAGTGTGAAATCTCGCTCATCATTCAAGAGAAGGATTGTCGATACGGTGCGCCATCCAGTATTGTCAGGCTGGAACGAGACTCTTGGCGGATGGTCCACGAGGGGGCCGTCGCAGAAAGGACGATTAAACACTTGTCTAGCCATTATTTTTTGTTCGTGTGTACGGGAAACACCTGCCGTAGCCCGATGGCGGAAGGCCTCTTCCGGCGTTTGCTGGCGGATAAGTTAGGTTGTGCCGAAGACGATCTGTCCGACCGCGGGTATATTGTGGCATCGGCGGGGATCACGGCGATGTTGGGCAGTGGCCCGGCTCCTCAGGCGGTGGAAGTGCTCCGATACCGCGATATTGATCTGACTTTGCACGAAAGCCGGCCTGTCACGGATCGACTTATTCAGCAAGCTGATCGGGTTTTTACGATGACACGGGCGCATCGCGAGGCCCTTTTGAACGAATATCCCGATGCAGCGGAGCGCGTTCAGGTCTTGTCACGAAATGGAGGAGATATCTCCGATCCATTTGGGAGTAGCGTTGAGGTCTATCAGCGTTGCGCAGACGAAATCGAGCAGAATCTCCTGCAGATTCTCGATCGCCTGCCCGTGACCTGATATTGCCATGTGCATACGGTAGAACGAGAGCATTGAAATGAAAATTGCCGTGGCAAGTGATCACCGTGGATTCGCGGTGAAGAGCAAGATTTTGAATATGATCGCGGGCTTCGGCCATCAGGGTCTGGATTTCGGCCCGGAATCCGCCGAGATGGTCGACTACCCCGATTTCGCCTCCAAGGTCGCTCGAGCGGTGTCGCTACATCAAGTGGACCGGGGCGTTCTGATCTGTGGCAGTGGCATGGGGATGTGTATTGTCGCCAATAAGTACGATGGCGTCCGCGCGGCACCCTGCCATGACGATTTGACCGCCGAAATGAGCCGTTTGCACAATGATTCAAATGTCTTGTGCCTATCGGCCGACCTGTTGGGCGAACGACTGGTGAGCCGCATGCTGGAGATCTGGCTCGCGACAGCATTCGAAGGAGGTCGGCATTCTCGTCGACTCGACAAGATTGCGGAGATTGAAGCGGAGAATCACAAGTCGGCTTCAAAATCACCCTGACATACTGCCGAAACGACTTGGCGAGCGGTGGGTGTAAGCCCACTGGTTCCTCGGTTTTTGTCTGATTTTAAGAGGCAGCCCAAACAAAACCGCTATGTCGAAGAGTTTGCCTGGACGGCAAACGTCTTCGACCGCAAGTCACGGAGTGACTCGCCTACAGGCATTTTCTCAGCGCGATGTCCTCGTGCCGCGTTCGCTGAGCCTTCGCGAACTCTGCGACTTCGTGGATCGCCTTCCGCATCGCGTCGCGGTTGACCTCGTGCACTTCCAGTGGATCGCCCACGTTTCTGAGCATCGTCAACGTCAGCCGCCCACCTAAATGCTGCCGAAATTCTTCCAGTCCGGCGAATAACGTTTCCGTGTCGTGCAGGGCAGGGTGATCCAGAGTCAGTCCCAGATCGTCCAGACACTTCAACACGCGGTTCACGTCCGCCCGGGGCAGCCCATGGACCATTGAGGAATAGATCGTGTCTACCGCGACACCAATCGCCACAGCTTCGCCATGCTTGAGCTGAAATTCGCTCATCACTTCCAGCTTGTGAGCGGACCAGTGCCCATAGTCGAGCGGCCGGGCTTCCAACATCTCAAACGGATCGCCGCCTTGGGTGATGTGAGCCCGATGCAATTCCGCCGAGATCCGAATCATCGACTGCGCGGCGACCATATTTCGATCGCGAATCAACTCGGCAGTCCGGCATAATTCTGAAAAATGGCCCGAGTTCTTCAGCAGTGTGACTTTAACCGCTTCTGAAAATCCACAGCGAAAATCCCGTTCCGGCAGTGTATTCAGTAACGCAGTGTCGTTGATAATTCCCCACGGCACGGCGAACGTCCCCAGCCAGTTCTTCTTTTGGAACAAATTGACGCTATTCTTAACTCCGACCCCGGAATCAGCCTGAGCCAGCGTGGTTGTCGGCAATCGAATGAGGCGAATTCCACGATGCGCAATCGCCGCCGCAAACCCCACCGCGTCCAGGACGGCACCGCCGCCAATCACGACCACGTAACTCCGCCGGTCCAGATTCGCAGCGTGAAAGACCTTGAGCATCCGCTCCAGAATGTGGATGTCGTTCTTGACTGTTTCACCCCCGGGAACGATTTGCACGTTGCCTGTTGGCGTCAGTCGTCCCGAGTGCCGCGCAACAAAGGCCCGCAGTCGATGCCGTAAATCAGGCTGCGCCTGGGCAATCGATTCATCCACCCAGAACTGGACCCGCGGCGGTAACTCGCCCGATGGTTCCAGCAGTTCCAGCAGCACGTGCTCATCGGCTCCCAGAATATCCTGAGTAAACCGCAAACGATGCACGAACGGGATAGAAAATGAAATGTCGGCAGGTGCGTCAATGGTCATTGTGTGTTTCAGGCAGGTCTTCGAGCGGTCGCGTCTGCGATGTCAGGAAATCCTCACCACTTTCAAAATGGTCTGTTTCATGTGGCGCGTCCGTGGCCGAAACACTGTTCGCCGTTTCCACGACGATTTCACTCTCTTATTGTTTCTCTTAACATATCAATGTCTTCAATTCTATCAAAGTCAAGAGGGGGGTGCATCTCTGCAAACGCCGGGTTAAGAATCCGCAGATCAATAACTGTCGCACGATTTCGACTCGGGAAATGGTCATTGGTCACTTGTCATTCGTGAAATGCCCTTTCGTCCCGAAAGACAAGTGACAATACTCGCAGGAGCCTCATGGCCAATGATTTCGACCGTAATTATTGTGCGGATCCTAAGAAAATCTCTCTGTCTCCAAGAGACCGGCCAAGACACCAATCATCTTGGTCCAGCCAGCCTGGGTGCGGCTGGCATAGTCGGCCCAATCCGGGTGCAGTTCGTGCGTGAGCATCAGATCGCAGCCGGTACCCCGCGGGACGATGTCAATCGTGACCCGGCTGCTGTCACTACCCTTGATCCCCCAGCTGAAGACCAGCCGGCGTGGGCGATCAAGCTCAAAATACTCCCCAATGTGATCAATCTCCTGCCCACTGCGTCGGACCAGGAATGAGAATTTGCCACCCGGTTTCGCGTCGACCGACAACTGTACGATTTCTTCCTCACGCAGGGCAGGGCCAAACATCCACTTGCCGATCAAGCCGGGATCGAGCCATGCGTCAAACACACGCTCAGGAGCGGCAGTAAACGATTGCTTCACTTGGACCACAACATTCGGCGGAGTACTCATCAGAGCATCTCTTTCTGATTCGATTGTTTCCCAGCGGTTCGATCTTGAGTCTGCAGCAGGCGATCCAGAGCTTCTAAACGAGCCGTCCAGTTGGCGCGCTGAGTCTCAATCCATATCGATGCGGCATTGAGGGGCTGCGAATTGAAGGACAGGATGTGTTCCCGGCCCAATCGCCGGCGTTGGACAAGCTGGGCCCGTTCCAGGATTCGGATATGTTTGGAAACGGAATTCAACGAAATAGAGAACGGATCGGCGAGTTCCGTCACCCGTGCTTCACCCTGAGACAGACGCTGCAGAATGGCGCGCCGAGTGGGGTCCGCCAATGCCATCAAAGTTTGATCCAGGTCCGCAACTTTTGCCGCGATCATTATTATTCACCCTTTGAGGTGAATATCGACGAAGTCCCGTAAAATGTCAAGGGAAACAGAATCGTAGCATAAGCCGCTGGCTTGTGCGGCCAGTCAGAATTCCGACCGCTAAAGAAGTTCTCCCGGTTGGGGCAGCGTAACTTACGGCGAGTTAACAGCCGGGAGGGCGAGATTCACTGTTGCCAAAACCGCCTTCATTCGGACAAGCCAGAAGCATACCTTATGCAAGGAAATTCGATTAGGATGCAGGCAGTGGCGGATTCCGATATGTATTGGTTTCGGTTCGCGATGTGACGCAGATCCTATCGCGAAGGAAAGCTCCAGACAGACATCACGAGGCACTTCCTATGATTCCTGAAATGTTCGATTTGACGGGCAAAGTGGCATTGGTGACCGGTGGCAGCAAAGGCTTGGGTAAGGCCATGTCCCGAGGCTTCGCCGAGGCTGGTGCGAATATCGTGATCAGCAGCCGGCATGAAGAGGAACTCCAGGAAGCTCAAAAGGAGATTCAGGCCGGAACCAAGGCGAAAGTCGTCTATCGCGTCGCCGACATGACGAATCGGGCCGACGTCAAAGCCCTGGCCCAGTTCGCCCTGGATACTTTCGGCCGGGTCGACATTCTGGTGAACAATGCCGGCGGCAACAAACCGCAGCGAATTGAAGACATCACCGACGAAGTCTGGGATAATATCGTCGAACTTAACCTCACGAGCTGTATGGCTTTAACGCGAGCTCTTGTGCCCCAAATGAAAGATCGCAAGTGGGGCCGCATCATCCACATTTCGTCGATCATGGGCCTGGCTTCCAAAGAAGCCCGCAATGTCTATTCGGCCACGAAGTCGGCGTTGATCGGCTTGGCGCGAGCCTCCGCCCTCGATCTGGGACCATTCGGAATCACGGTGAACTGCATTTGCCCAGGCCCGTTTCTGACTGATTTGCCAGGGAAAATCCTGTCGCCCGAAGAAAAAGCCACCTTCGCCAGCCGCACGGCATTGAATCGTTGGGGTGATCCGAAGGAACTCGCGGGAACAGCCCTGCTGCTGGCTTCCGACGCCGGAAGCTACATCACCGGCACGGCAATCACCGTCGATGGCGGAACTGTTGTGAAGACCTTTTAAACACCGCCGGGTGCGGGTGTACGAAATTCACGTTTCGTACACACCGACCCCGGCGCTCTTTTCTTCAGAACGCGCAGCATGCGACTGATTCCTGTATTAGATCTCTTAAACGGAGTCGTCGTTCGAGGCGTCGCGGGACAGCGAGAATCCTATCGCCCGGTCCAAAGCCAGATCGTCGACACCGCCGAGCCCCTGGACGTCGCGCGCGCATTTCGAAAGCACTTCGGCCTGGAGACTCTCTACGTCGCCGATTTAGATGCGATTCTGCACAACCGTCCAAATTTGGAGACCTACACTCAGCTGGCCGCTGCTGGCTTCGCGATCTCGGTGGATGCCGGCATCCACGACATTCAATCCGCAGAAGCGATTCTGCAAACCGGGGTCGATTCTGTCATTGCGGGATTAGAATCCACCCCAGCACCGCATTTTCTCGAAGAGCTCATCGCCCGGTGTGGAAGCAGTCGGATCGTTTTTAGTCTGGATTTAAAGCACGGCCAGCCCTTGTCAAGCAGTCCCGCCTGGGATGGTTTATCTGCATTCCAAATCGCCCAAAGTGTGTTGGCGTGCGGTGTTCGGCGAATGATTGTCTTGGATCTGGCGCAAGTCGGTATCAGCACTGGCATCACAACGCTGCCCTTGTGTTCGGAAATTCAGATGCTCGCGGAAGACGAGACAGCATCCAAGTTGGAACTCATTACTGGAGGTGGAGTTAGAGACGCCAGAGACCTTGATTCTCTAGCTCAGGCGGGAATTGACGGTGTGCTGATCGCTTCCGCGTTCCATAATGGGAAATTGACTCGAGATGATGTCGAACACACGAACTTCAGGTGACTTTAACACTCGGCAATTGCGAATTCAGATTCCAATTCGGAGGCTTCCATGCAAAGAACACTCCCCGGACAAACGGTTGGGATCGACTTGGGCTCACTGAATTCGGCCATCGCACAATTGAATGATGACGGCCAACTGCTGATCCTACCAAACTCGGAACAGCAAAATTTCACTCCATCGGTCGTGCTGCTTCCGGATGGTAAATTTGTTGTTGGTCCAACATTCGAGCGTATTTCCCAGGAACCTCCCGAGAACGTCGTGGAATCCATCAAGCGGCTGATGGGTAACAGAGAATGGTTCAAACTGTATCAAGGAAAGAAGCTGACTCCGGAATTTATCTCGGCGCTCATCCTGAAGAGGTTGAAGCAAGATGCCGAGAAGCATATTGGGCCCGTCAC
>JAQGHT010000716.1 GCA_028291565.1 Planctomycetaceae bacterium
AGGGGCTGACTTTCTGTTTCGAATGCTAAGGTCCGTTGGGAGTTGGATCGGGGAGGGACTCGGTGAAGAACCGATTGTCGCCACCTGTTTCTCATTGTTGTTTTTGTCCAAAGGGCTGGCGCCTGTCTTGATCAACAAGCTGGAATACGAAGCCGTCGACGACAATCCCAAAGCTCCGTCGTGGAATCGACATCCTCAGGACATTCGCAATCTGACGGAACTGATCACGGGCTTGCCTGGCTGGCCGAAACTCGTCACCTGGCAGCAATTGAGTATGAAGGCCGTGGCCAAACGGGGTGGATTGGAAGACTTGATGTTGTCGCCAATTCTATACATCAGCGGAAACAAAGCGCCGAAATTCAAGCCCGATGAAATTGAGCTGCTGCGGCAATATGTGCTCAATGGGGGTTTGATTCTCGGTGTCGCCACCTGCACCAAAACAGACTTTGACACTGGATTTCGCCAGGTTGTCAAGGAGATGTATCCCGATGGGGAACAACAATTGAAGCGGTTGACGGCGGAGCATCCAGTTTTCCGCAGCGAGTACTTGATTGATCCTGACGCCAATGAACTGTGGGGCGTTGACGTGGGTTGCCGCACGAGCATCATTTATTCGCCCTATGATGTCGGTTGTTTATGGGACAAATGGAGCGTTGTGGAACCTCCAAGACGCTCGCCCCAGATGAAGGCGATGATCACGAAATCGACCCGCGTCGGCGTCAATATTGTGGCCTGTGCGACGGGGCGTGAGCCGCCTGGACCGCTGGAAAATCATCAGCTGGACAATGTCCAACGGAAAAAAGATGAAGTCGATCAAGGCTTTTTGCAGATCGCGAAGTTGCGTCATACCGGCGGTTGGGATGCGGCACCCAATGCGGTACGAAATCTGTTGTTCGCGCTGAATGATTATGCGGGCGTCATGGCCAGTACTAAGGTGAAAAACCTGACTCCGGTCGATGAAACGCTGAAAAACTATCCGTTGATTTACATGCACGGCCGAAATTCCTACACATTCACGAAGCAAGAGCAAGACCGCCTGAAAATTCAGATTGATCGTGGGGCCTTACTGTTTGCCGACTCCTGTTGTGCTTCGCCGGCGTTTGATCGCAGTTTTCGTGACATGATCAAGGCGATGTTTCCTGATCACAAATTGCAGCGGATTCCGGCCACTCATGAGTTGTTCAGCACGAAGGTGGCACACGACCTGCACGCGGTGAAACGTCGCGAACCCGGCGGCAGCGAACCCGGCCAACCGGCTCGTCCGGCGACGGTGGTCGGTGAGCCCGTCTTGGAAGGGATCGAAATCAACGGAAAATATGTGGTCATTTACAGCAAATACGATCTCAGCTGTGCGTTGGAACGCCAAGCGTCCGCAGCTTGTCCAGGCTATTTTCCGGAGGATGCCAGAAGTATCGCCGTGAATGTCGTCCTCTATTCGCTGCTTCCGAAATGAGAAGATGTGCCGTAGGGTGCAACCAATGACTCCCACGCCTCCGGGCTTGTCCCGGTGGGTCCACGGCTTCTGCACTACTGCGTGTTACAACGGCACGAAGAGGGTTGATTAATGGGGCATGAATTGACTCAGTGGTGAGCTATCCCAACTTAAACTTAAACAATCCGCGAGGCTGAAGTCGTGAGACTTCGGGAGTGTGCCCTGAAACACTACGAAAAATTTAAACTGCGTCGTCAAGAAATTGAACCACGCAAGATCACCTCCGCTGATCTTCGACGAAAATATTGCTTCGAGAGTCCCCAGAAGTTGAATGCTGAACGAAAGAGCCTGTTGTGAACCATGTACTGCCCAACAATTGCAAATCGGCAAGCAATTCATTTGGAGATTTGACCGGCCTGCGGGCAGTTGTGACAGGTTCGTCGAGTGGAATCGGCCGCGCGATCGCCCGGGAATTCGCGAAGGCCGGTGCTGACATTGTCGTACACGCCCATCGCAGTCAGGATCAGGCTGAAGAACTCTCAGCCGAAATTCGGTCATTGGGACGTCGATCGGTGGTGGTACTGGGGGATGTTGCCGAGACGTCTGAACTGGCGAAAATGTGCCAGGCCGCCTGGACCGCTTTCGACGGAGTCGACATCTGGGTCAATAATGCCGGTGTCGATTTGCTGACAGGTCCGGCCAAGGATTGGGACTACCAAACCAAGCTGCAGCGACTGTTGGACATTGATGTGCGCGGCACTGCGCTGATTTCGCACGACATTGGCCAGCGAATGAAAATGGCGGGACGTGGAGTTTTGCTGAATATCGGTTGGGACCAGGCAGACCGCGGCATGGAAGGGGCCAGTGGCGAGTTGTTCGCAACGGCCAAGAACGCGGTGATGGGTTTCACACGTTCACTGGCGGCCAGTCTGGCTCCGGAAGTACGAGTCAACTGCATTGCACCGGGATGGATTAAAACAGCCTGGGGCGAGAAAGCCAGCGACGTCTGGCAAGATCGCGTCCTGCGTGAAACGCCCTTACGACGCTGGGGTCTGCCTGAAGATATCGCGAAATTGGCGCGATTCCTGGTGAGTCCCGATGCGAGTTATTTGACCGGCCAGATTGTAAACGCCAATGGAGGGGCCATTCGCTAACCGAAACGGAGCTGATTTACCGTTGCAGACGTCGTTCAATTCTGGCAGGATTGCTGAACAAAGCCGGGACTTATGAGACGCATCTTCTGTCCCATAAGTCCCATGCGTCCCATAGGTCCCATTCCCCACCAGCTATTCACCTCTGAGCAATTGAAAACCAGTGCAACTTCAAAACCGACACTTCGTCCTTGTCCCTTATTGATTAATTGCGGAATCGCGGAATGACCAGTTGCGGTTGGATCGCTTTGTTTTTTTGGAGTTGCGCGTGGTACGGTGAAACCATCGTGCCGGCGAAAGCTGATGCGCAACTGGCCCAGGAAGACTGGCCACAGTTTCGTGGGCCTGCCGGACAGGGACACGGTGCGGCGGCGAAGCTTCCTACGAAGTGGAGCGAAATCCAGAACGTCACCTGGAAGACTCGGATTCCTGGCAGCGGTTGGTCATCGCCCGTGATTCGAGGCGATCGAATCTGGCTCACGACTTCGCTCCGTGAAGGCTCGGAATTAAAGCTGATCGCGGTCAACAAGACCACCGGGAAGATTGAATTAGAGGTTCCCCTGTTTCAAGTTTCCGCGCCAGGCAAAATCCACGCGAAGAACGGACATGCCTCACCGACCCCCCTGTTGGATGGCGATCGCGTTTATGTCCATTTTGGAGCCTATGGAACCGCCTGCGTGGACCAGGCGGGAAAAGTCTTATGGAAAACCGGACTCGATTATTATCAACATCACGGCCCGGCCGCTTCGCCAATCCTCGTCGGGAATCGCTTGATCATTCCCTGCGATGGCTTCGACAAGCCTTTTTATGAGGGCACGCCGCAAAAAACGCTGTCTGAATTTCAGTTTGTTGCGGCATTGAAGGCCGACACGGGGGAAATCGATTGGAAAACAGTTCGAAAAGCACAGCACTCTTATGCCACCCCGCTATTGATCGAGGTCGATGGAAAGCCGCAGATCATATCACCCGGCGCAGACCGCACGGTGGCCTACAATCCTGAAACGGGCGTGGAAATCTGGTCGGTGCGTTACACAGGATATTCACTGATTCCTCGTCCCGTTTATGGCAAAGGGTTAGTGTTTCTATGCACTGGCTACAACACACCCACTGTGATCGCCGTGAAGCCTGACGGGCAAGGTGACGTGACTGATACGCACGTGGTGTGGACCTATCAGCCCAACGCACCCAATACCCCCTCGCCGATTCTGGTGGACGATGCACTTTACTTCGTCAACGATGCGGGAATTGCCACGTGTCTGGAAGCTGAAACCGGCAAGGAAATCTGGAAACGCCGGCTGGGCGGGAATTTCTCTGCCTCACCGATCTATGCCGACGGAAAGCTGTTTTTTCTATCGGAAGACGGAACGATGCACGTCCTGGCTCCAGGGAAACAGTACAAGCGGTTGTCCGTAAACAAACTCAGTGGGATGACCTACGCCTCGCCGGCAGTTTCCGGCAATGCATTGTTCCTGCGGTCAGATCAGTTTTTGTATCGTATCGAAGAAAAAAAGCCGACTACGGGGGGAACGTCGAAATCGGGGAAAAAGTCCTGAGCTCGATTTTTGCAATTTTGTAGCGACAAATTGATGCGAATTCCTTGAGAAATCAGAAACATCTGGGCATTTTTGAATGCCCCAAACTGTTCACAAGGTACAAAAAAAGTTCCAAAGATACTTTTGAAGCACAGAGGCAAAGAGAACATAGGGGTTTTCAAGCGAGATTTCTCTGTGAACTCTGTGTCTCTGTGTTTCAAAATCTCAAACATTGATCGATCACCTTGTTCCGTAATATGGTCCAAAGTCGAACTGAGTGGACAGACAAAAATACAGGACGAAACACAGATTTTCAGTCACGATCTCAAGCGATTCATCCTCGTGCGCGTGTCGCAGCAGTAGTTTTTGAGACTTTGGGCTCAGGCCCGGTTTTACACTTTGACGCAGCTCCAACACGATTAAATCCGCCACCTTTCCCAGCTGTCCTGAACCTTTTTTCTGATTGAGTCTCTTGGTTTTGTCGCCAGAAGGCGTCTTTTGGTCGCCGTGGCACGTTGGGTGCGGTATGATTTGCTCGGACGGAGATGTCTCCATTTCGCATCCTCGTCTTGCACCGGCGTCAAATTCAATGATTGTTCTCGTGGGATTGGCGAGCATTTCTGCAACACGTAAAACTGTTCGGAATGTGATATTTTCAATCCCACGCGAAGCATACACCCTGGCTGTCTGACTGGTTGCCCGAAATGACGGAGAAACACCTTTCGTTCGAGGATCCCGAGCAAATCATGCTATTGTTCGGACCGCGAGATCAATATCTGCGGAGAATCCGCGACGTCGTCGGTGGCGACATCTTTCTACGAGGTGACCAGGTCACCTTCCGCGGCACAGACGAACAAATACGACGCGGCCAGGAAGTGTTTCAAACCTTGCGAGATCGCCTTTCCGATCGCGGAATGTTGCTTGACGACGATCTGGAACAGGCCTTGAACGGCAGTTTTCGCGCGCCGATCCGGCCGGACGAAGCGACGATCGATCTATTCGAAAAGGCTCGTAAAGTCACGCCTCGAACGCCCGGTCAGGCCAGCTATGTGCAAGCGGTCAAAGAGCATGAACTGGTGTTCTGCATTGGTCCGGCAGGTTGCGGTAAAACGTATCTCGCAGTGGCCATGGCTGTGCATGCCTTGCGACTGGAACAAGTGAAGAAAATTGTGCTGGTGCGACCGGCTGTTGAGGCCGGCGAGAAACTCGGTTTTCTACCGGGCGATCTGCTGGCGAAAGTGAACCCCTTTTTGCGTCCGTTGCTTGATGCCCTGCACGATATGATGGATCATGAACAAGTCACCCGGTACATGGAACGCGATGTCATTGAAATTGTTCCGCTGGCGTTTATGCGCGGCCGAACGCTTAACAATACGTTCATCATTCTGGACGAAGGTCAAAACACGACCGTGACCCAGATGAAGATGTTCCTGACCCGTATGGGGCAAGGCTCGCGAATTGTGGCGACTGGTGACATCACACAAATCGACCTGCCGCCTCAAGTCACGAGCGGTCTAACCGATGCGGTCGAGCGATTGAGTGAAATCAAAGGCATCGCGACCGTCCGCCTGACGGGCAAGGATATCGTGCGGCATCGACTGGTGAAAGAAATCGTCAAGGCCTACGAACCCGTGGACCTGGTTCAAAGGAACGGGCGCAAACAGGGCTATCCGCCGGAACGTCAATAGAATCTGCGATGATGTTTGACTTCCAAAATCGACACGTTTTGATCACGGGCGGTACCAGCGGAATCGGGCGGGCTTTGGCCATCGCTTTTCGAAATGCGGGTGCCAACGTCCTGGTCACTGGCGTGCGGCATGACGAAATCGTTGCATTCTCTTCCCAGGTGAGTGGAATTGCCGCAGTGTTGTTGGATGTTCGAAACGATTCGGACATCGTGCAACTCGCCGCAGCGCAACCGCGCTTAGATGTGCTGGTCAACTGCGCCGGGATGATCCTGCGAAACGGGGCTGAATTTTCCGTTGAACGCTTTGCCGAGGTGGTGGATGTCAACTTGACCGGCACCATGCGGCTGTGCAGTGCCTTTCACACGCACCTCGCGGTATCTCGAGGATGCATAGTGAATGTGGCTTCAATGCTCAGCATCTTCGGCAGTGGATTTGCACCTGCTTACAGTTCCAGCAAGGGGGCCATTGCGCAATTGACGAAGTCGTTGGCCATTGCCTGGGCGCCGGAAGGGATACGTGTCAATGCGGTCGCCCCTGGATGGATCGAAACGGCGTTGACTCAACCACTCCAGGAAAACCCGGCCCGCCGCGAAGCCATCACTTTGAGAACACCCTTGGGACGCTGGGGCAAGCCAGAGGACCTGACGGGACCAGTTCTATTTCTGTGTTCGCCTGCTGCAGCCTTTATGACGGGCGTAATCATGCCCGTAGATGGCGGATATTCGGTGATGTGAACCCACCGTTGAAAACGGGGAGCTGTCATCGATCGTCTCTGCCGGCAACGGCTTCAATCATATCGCATCTTCAAAACCTGCATCTCGGGCTTGTATGCTGCGGTGAATCATCCGACCTGAATCTCGGGCATCGGACCAGGAACATCACGAACCGCCCCAAACGCTGGCGAGATGGGCTGCAGAATTCGCTCACAGCGTCCTGATCCTTGTTTCCATTCCCTGGAATACGTCTCAGTGTTGCCTCTAACAGCGCGACACCGTACAAATGCGATGAGACGGTTACCAATTGCAACAGAGAATAGACTTCACTTGAAAGGCACCAGCATGGCAGCAGCAACCGGTAAGAAAGTGAACGTGGCCATGGTCGGCTTGGGATTCGGCGCCGAATTCATTCCGATCTATCAGCGACATCCGCAGGCCAATGTGTATGCCATCTGTCAGCGAAACACCGAAAAACTGAAAGAAGTTGGCGATCGATTTGGCATTGAAAAACGCTTCACACAATTTGCCGAAGTTTTGAAAGATCCCAACGTCGATTTTGTGCACATTAATTCACCCATCCCGGACCATGCCTGGATGAGCATCGAAGCCTTGAAGGCCGGCAAGCACGTCATGTGTACGGTCCCCATGGCGACGACGATTGACGAGTGCCGCCAGATTTGCGAACTGGTCAAAAAAACCGGTCTGAAATACATGATGGCTGAAACCGTGGTTTATAGCCGCGAGTTCCTGTTCATCAAGGATATGTACACCAAAGGGGAACTCGGCAAAATCCAGCATCTGGCGGCCTCGCATCCGCAAGACATGGATGGCTGGCCTGAGTATTGGGAACGCATGATTCCCATGCACTATGCGACACATGTCGTGAGCCCCTGCCTGGGGCTACTGGATAGCCGGGCCGAATACGTCAGCTGTTTTGGTTCGGGTACGGTGCGAGAAGATATCGCCCAGAAATCGGGAAACAAGTTCGCTGTCGAGACTTGCCATATCAAGGTCAAGGACTCGGATGTCACAGCTCATATCTGGCGTTTCCTGTACGATGTGGCCCGACAGTATCGCGAAAGCTTCGATGTTTACGGCACCAAGAAGAGCTTCGAATGGACGCTCGTGGAAGGTGAACCACATGTGATTCATACGGCGAAGAAGCCCGAGCACGAGATCGCGTCCAAGGTCGAGGTTCCGGATTTCGCGCATTTGCTGCCCGAGCCAATCCGGATGTTCACAAAAACCATTCAGGATGCCGACCACTTGTCGTTCATTCAGGGCGGCGGGCATGGCGGATCACACCCGCACCTGGTCAACGAATTTGTGAGCGCTCTGGCCAACGACCGGGATCCCTGGCCGAACGCCACGTTGTCAGCGAACTGGACTTGCGTTGGAATCTGTGCCCACGAATCGGCGTTGAAAGGTGGCGAGATCGTCAAGCTGCCAGAATTCTCACTGGTTTAGAGCGTCTACGGATTCAACACCAGCTGGTACTTCCAGCGAATGGTGGCTCGTTGCCTTTCAAACTTCAATAGGTTCAAATCCTGAAAGGTCAAACGCTGCAGTACGTTGGACTCGGAATCCGGGGCGTCAAATCCGCTGGATAATTCCGGACATCCGCTGATGGGTTCCGGAATTACGTTCCACGTCGGTTGAGCAGAGCGTTCTTTCGTATTTGCATTCGAATGCAGATAAGTGCTCACCGTCAGCGGCGCTGCTGCGGGCGATTGAATTCGCACGGCCAGATCGAAATCAATGACATTTCGGGCTCCATCACAGCGAATTGCACCGGAATAGTGATTCTTGCCCGCCTGACCCAGAAGTTGAATCTCACCACAGTCAGGATTGATACGTTCCAGATGCAGGTCTTGAAATGCCGGACTGCCGGGCCAGATCTGTTCGGTCGTTCCTTCTACAGAACGGATGATCGGCAGCCGGATTCCCTGCAAATCTTGCCAGAGAGAATGTGCCCAACGATCGTCGCGCCAATCAAATTCCAAACGCCAGTTGTCCCAACCGAGTCGGCAGCAGTGCGAAGTCCGGTCAATAGTGAGCATAAAAATGCGAAATCTCGATTGTCGAAATGTGATCGAATTGTGAGGCGCATGGGCAACGCCGTGAGGGAATTCTGTAGCCAATCTCGCCAGAGATTGGGGCAGTTCGCGCCGTTTCTAGTCCGACGCCGGCGGTTCGGTAACTTTCGCTACCTGGAAACCAATGTCAAAAATCCCCCACGGCGTCGGCGATTTGGGTCTACGCTTCGAACCAACGATAGGACCTGTGGCTTTATCGGGCAAGCCTGCCAAGTTTTCTCCGTCACAGTCTGAGGCGTCGATCGACTGAATTCCTGGAACGGTTTCGCTATACTTTAGCAATATCGCCCCGTGCCAGAATGACTACGCCTGGAACGACTGCCCAGTTTACGGGTCGCAGATTTCTCGAGCCGCCGTTCGAATCGTCCGGTAGCACCCCATTTAGTAGAACGCCAGGCAATGCCACCGAAGAAAACGATTCCCAGTGACGCTTCGCAACAGCCCGAATCGAAGGCGAAAAAGCCCGCCGCGAAAAAGCCGTGGATCAACAAGGCCGGGGCGAAAACGCCGAAAAAGATATCGGAACTCGTGCGATTGCAAAAGGTTCTGGCTGAAGCAGGAATCGCATCCCGCCGGCACTCAGAAGAGATCATTCTTGCTGGCCGCGTGAAAGTGGACGGCCTGATCACGATGCAATTGGGTGTCAAAGTTGATCCACGGATCCAAAACGTCACGGTCGACGACGAGCCGATTCATTCGGAACGCAAAGTTTACTATCTCGTCAACAAACCCGTCGGGCATATTTCGACCAATGACGATCCCGAAGGTCGGCCGCGTGTCATCGACCTGCTTCCCAAAACCAAAGAACGACTTTATCCCGTGGGCCGGCTGGACGAATCCAGTCAGGGCTTGATCCTCGTCACAAACGACGGGCCTCTGGCGAATAAGTTACTCCACCCCCGCTACGGCGTTCCCAAGACTTATCGCGTCCAGGTTGCGGGCAGCCCCGAGTGGAAGGAACTGGAGTCGCTGCATTCCGGCCAGGAATTCTCCGAAGGCCTGTTCAAGGTTGATTCCTTTAAACTGCTGCGAGAACAAGGCGACAGCACGTTTCTGGAAATCGTGTTGAAGGAAGGGCATAATCGTGAGATTCGCCGGCTGTTTGCCCGGATCGGACATAAAGTTCTCAAACTCGAGCGGGTCGCGTTTGGACCGCTGCGTATTGCGCGTTTGGGGATCGGCGAATTCCGGCATCTGACCACGTTTGAGATCCGGCAATTGAAACAAGTCGCGGCCGGCCAGAAAGTCACGGGCGATAAGACGGGTACTGAGGAAACGGAAAAGAAGAAGAAGGCATTTCGAAAACGTGCATCGGGCAAACCTCGTAATTAATCCTTTAATCCGTTGTTACATCACGAAATTTAAGTTTCAGGACTTCACCTCATGACGGTTGCCCCCGCACTCACACTGCCCGGCTGCGTACCATCGGCCAAACAACAGATCGTACCGATTGTTCAACACGAGCAGTTGGCGCAAGGAACATTTCGCGTTCGATTGGAATGTCCTGAAATCGCGAGTCAGGCGGTGCCCGGGCAGTTCGTCATGATCCGGGAGCCACATCGGTCTGACCCCATGCTCGGACGTCCGTTTGCGCTTTATGACACCTATCTTGATGCGAACGGACAACCCGCTGGGATTGATGTCGTGTATCTGGTCGTCGGTAAGATGACCGGCCTGATGAGTCGCTGGCAAGTCGGTGACTCGGCCGAAATCTGGGGACCGTTAGGCAATGGCTTTCCAGCGCCGCCAGCGGGGCGCCTGGTTCTCGTGGCGGGCGGCATCGGTCAGACTCCGTTTCTGGCCATCGCCAGAGAAGCCCTGGGGCAGCGAAAATATGGTCTGCCCAACCGGCCCGTCCTCAATCAACCTGAAAACGTCACGCTGTGTTACGGCGTACGATCTCGCGAATACCTCGCGGGGCTTGACGATTTTTCTGCGTTGGGACTCAATGTGCGGATTGCGACCGACAACGGATCACAGGGGCATCACGGTTATGTGACCGATCTGTTGCGCGAGGAACTCAATCGATCCAGTCATGACACGACGGTGTACTGTTGCGGGCCAGAACCGATGATGCACGCGGTGGCTCGAATGTGTGAGGAACGGAACGTCTGCTGTTTTCTATCGCTCGAAACGCCCATGGCTTGTGGATTTGGGGTCTGCTTCAGCTGTGTGACGAAAGTGCGATTGCCAGATGCGACATGGGATTATCGACGAGTTTGTGTCGAGGGGCCGATTTTTCGCGCAACAGATCTTTTTTTGGAACGTCCAGCATAATGGAAGTGGATTCTGCCGGTCACCTCGGTCAGAATAGGATCCGGTTTCCAGTTGTCCGTGCTGCTTCGCACGGATGACAATGTCACATTGTCAATGTCGATCACGAATTGCGGATGTGACAGCCGGGCCGGTGCGGAGCATGAAAATCACATCTCATCGGTTCTGTGTGGAACCGTCTTTTCGCCAAACGTTGTTTCAGATTCCTGACGGCGAACGGCATTGTCTTCATGAAAGCATAGAGGGTGGACATGACTGAGAAAACTGCGACTGAAACCCCACCGGCAAAGCCTGCTCGTTCTCCAGTGGAACGGACCATCGTCTGGGGTGTCATCGGACTTGGACTGCTGGTGGTAGGTCTGGAGGCCAAAGCACATTTCGACCACAGTGCCGTTTTGAACGCCCTGAAAGCGAAGTTGGATCAATTCGAGAACGGGGAAGCTGACGGAGGCGTCACCAAAGACGACGTCGTCGCCATCATGGGCTCCCGAGTGCCTGTCACCTCTGAAAAGGTTCCACCTGGCGCGACATCCATGGGTGCCGACTGGTTGGATATTTACGAGTTCAAGGGCCTTGTTCGGACACGTCAGCTCTACGTCTACTATGGCATTCAAGGGAAGCAGAATCAGCCGGTCGAAGTCATGATCGTCCAGACAGGTCCAGCAGAAACCTTGCAAGAGGCGATGGACAAGTTTACGCCTGCTCCGGCTTCGTCGGAAACCGGAGGACAAGGTCTCAGCGCTCCTATGGGAGGTGGCGCCGGGCCAGCTGGCCCAGGTGCGGGCGGTCCAGGTGCAGGTGGGCCGGGCATGGGTGGCGGCGGAGGTGGAGGTCGGCGAGGTCGTGGTGCCGGACGCGGCCGCCCCGCGACTGAAGGTGCTGACGCCAAAAAAGATGCTGGCGCCGACACGAAAGCAACTGACGCAAAATCTGACGCGCCGAAGTCAGACGAACCCAAGAAGGAAGACGCGAAGAAGGAAGAGCCTAAGACCGAAGAACCAAAGAAGGAAGAACCAAAAGCTGCAGAGCCCAAGGTGGAAGAAACTAAGAAGGAAGAACCCAA
>JAQGHT010000746.1 GCA_028291565.1 Planctomycetaceae bacterium
TGAAAAAGTTCTGGCGCATTTCCGTCGACGAGGGTTCGAGCGTTTTGGACATCTTGGATCCTTCCAGTCATCGAATAATTCGCGTGGGCAAAGCTGACACGTCCGTGTCTGCGATCATCGCCTGGCATATTCCGTTTGTCACCCGCGCGAGGTATGACACCTAAGTTTACGGGTATTCTCGCGATTTCCCAGATTTCCGCTACATCGACTCTTGCGGCCAATAGAACTGATCCCGGTAACGCCGCGAGGGACTTTCCAGCCGATCTTCGTTTGAGATTGGGCCGGCTGACTCCGGCACCACACAGAACCGTCCCAGGTCTAGCGACCTTGGCTACAGGGGAATCCCTCACGGCGTTGCCCTCGCGGTCTGCATTCTGATCGCGCGTTGGCAATCACGACAGCATCGCTTATTATGAGCCGGACAAATTCCAGCATTTTGTTTGGGTTAACAGAAGGGGAGTCTTTCCATGCGGGCGTTTCGAAATGCCAGTTTGGTCTGGATGTTGATTTTGGCGACGACGCCGTTTGCTCAGGGGCAAGAGTGGACTCGGTTTCGCGGCCCGAACGGAACTGGGGTCAGCGATGTGAAGACAGTTCCCGTTGCCTGGACGGAACAGGACTTCAACTGGAAAGTGAAGCTTCCCGCGGGAGGGCATTCGTCTCCCGTCCTGTGGGGCGATCTCATTTTTCTGAGCGGCGCGGATGAAAATACCGCCGAACGATCGGTGTTTGCGTTGAATGCTAAAGACGGAAAACTGGCATGGACACGGACATATGCGTCCACGGTTCACAAGAAACACAAGCTCAATAGCTTCGCGTCGCCAACCGCTGTCTGTGATGCCGAAAACGTCTATTTCTCGTGGTCGTCGCCCGAAGAATACACGCTGTTGGCATTAACTCATGATAATAAAGAGAAATGGAAACGGAATCTTGGCCCCTATGTCAGCCAGCATAGTGCCGGAGTTTCACCAATTCTGGTGGGTGACATGCTGATCCTGGTGAATTGCCAGGATAAAGAAGGTGGTGGCGAGAGCAGCATTATTGCCGTCAGCAGCAAGACCGGCGAAACGGTTTGGAATCTGCCTCGGGCCAGTACTACCGTGCCCTATTCAACTCCCTGTGTTCGAACGAACTCGCAGGGTCAGGAGGAATTGATCTGCAACGAATCCAATCAAGGGATGCTGGCGATCAACCCGAAGACCGGCAAGATCAACTGGGAAATTCCGAACCTGGTCGACAAACGCAGCTGCAGTTCACCCGTGATTACAGCGGGCGGTTTAATCACCATCAGCTGTGGGTCCGGAGGGGGTGGGAATTTCCTGGTCGCCGTGCACCCGAAAGACGATTCCGACCCGAAATCGGGTACCGTGGCCTTCAAGGTGGACAAGACTGCACCTTATGTTCCGACTCCTGTGGCGTACGGGGATTACCTGTTTATGATGGCGGATAACGGAATCGCCGTGTGCGTCAATGCCAAGACAGGGGCCGTTGAGTGGAAAGAGCGAGTGGGTGGGACATATTACGGCTCGATGCTGTGTGTTAATGGAAAACTTTATTGCACGGCTGCGGACGGCAAAGTCGTTGTTCTGGCCGCTTCGGACAAGTTTGAGTTGCTCGCGACAAATTCGCTGGGCGAAACGATTCATTCCACTCCGGCTGTCGCACACGGACGAATCTTTTTCCGTACGTTCAACCATCTGATTTCAATTGGTGGAGAGAAGACCAAATTGGCGGCGAAATAGTGTCACTTTTGGGGAATCTCGCCCACCCTGTCATCGCCCCGTGGGGGGCGAGAAATCTCGAAATCAGTGACACGTGCCAGTTCTGAATTCTCTTCCCCAAGCCAGGAAAGCTCCATCAGTTCATTACTCCGCATGACGCCGGCGGGTCTATTCTGCGAAGCCGGTGAGTTTTTTATTGACCCGACCAAGGCCGTCTCGCGTGCCATCATTACCCACGCGCACGCCGATCATGCCCGGACGGGGTCGCGCGAATATCTGACCGCGACTCCCGGGCTGAATGTGCTACGAACCCGGCTTGCACCACACGCGGTGATTCACACGGCGAATTATGGCGAAACGCTCGATTTCAAAGGGGTGAAAGTCGCACTCCATCCAGCAGGTCACATGCTCGGTTCGTCACAGGTACGGATCGAGTATCAAGGTGAAGTGTGGGTGGTTTCTGGCGATTACAAAGTCGCGTCGGACCCGACCTGCGCGGCGTTCGAACCGGTTCGCTGTCACACTTTTATCACCGAATCAACCTTTGCCACGCCCGAGTTTCATTGGCCCGATCAGGAGCAGGTGTGGGCGGAAATCAACGCATGGTGGCGACTGAATCGTGCGTGGACGCGCGCGAGTGTTCTGTACTGTTATGCGGCGGGAAAATCCCAACGAGTTCTGGCCGGAGTTGATGCCAGCCTGGGACCCATTATCACGCATGAAAAAGTCGAAACCGTCAATGCCGACTATCGTGCCAGCGGTGTTTCGCTGCCGGTCACGATGAGCATGGATGATGCGCCCGAGTCGACCGACTGGGGCGCCGCGTTGATTCTCGCGCCACCCCAGGTGCGAGATGGCCGCTGGTTGCGCCGCGTTGGTTCCAGATCCACGGCATTTGCATCGGGGTGGATGTGTACTGCGGGGGCCTGCGCGAAACATCGTGTCGATCACGGATTCGTGCTGTCAGATCACGCGGACTGGTCAGAAGTAATCTCGGCGGTTAAGGCGACCGGCGCCGAAAACATTCTTGTGACTCACGGTTACGTGAGTCAATTGGTTCAACATTTACGAGGAATGGGGTTGAATGCCAGACCGCTGGAAGTGGAAAAGTGACGATCAGTCCAACTTCACTTCCAGCGAACGCTGATCAGCCTTGACGACTTCACGCAATGGTGTGACGGCAGCCGATCCGTACTTTTCCAGAATTGCCTGAGTTTCAGGTGGATACTGTTGCTTGCCGCTTTGCAGTTCCATTTCCTCTCTTGGGTTGGCCGGCAGATATTCAACCCAGATCTTGTGCTCACCCGGCGGTACGCCGTTTTGCTGACTATCATACTTCATCGTGAACTTGCCATCGGCACCTGCACGTGCTGTACTGCCGCGCTTGGTGGTCAGCGGATCGAAATGAACCATCAGTCCTGGAACTGGTTTGCCGTTTCGAGTCAACGTGCCCGAAACGTTGTGTAAGGCGACTCCATTGCTTCGACCGCAGCCAAGGCTGATCGTGAGAAGTCCCACGAAAGCCCCAAGCCCCCACCGCGTACTGAACCTCTTGAGACGCAAAATAGATCCTTCCAGTCGCAAAACGTCGTGGAGCAGACTCTGAGAAGCTGCCCAAGAACCTGAAATGACTCCTCTCGCCCCGCAGAAGAGTGCCACGGCGAGAGGAGTCGTTTTTTTGTTTGTTTCTGAGAATGTAGCATGTGCTACGGATCAGTAGTGACCTCACCACCATTACGTGAAAACATGGAGACGTAAACGGAGTTGCTGATATTGTCACTGACGAATTTCAAATGGCCGTCAGCGAAAATCGTCTGGACGCCGCCGGTGTGATGCGACTCCGCGGCGCGATTGTTGTAAACATGCGTGTCCGGCACATCGAGCGGGGTGGCGTCGGCATAGCCCTCAGAGGGATGATGAACCCAAAAGAAGGGATTCGATCCAGTTTTAATATCGAGCCAGCTGTGATTTGTTGTGTGGGCCAATTCCAGAAACATGAATGTGTTGCTGGTTCCATCGATCACATCGCCGTGACGAATTCGGCTGTTGACATAGCCCATGCCGTTCATTCCGGCTTGAGCACGCTCCGGGCAGCAGGCGCCAGTACCGCCGTTTAGGCCATAATCCTTCTGCTGCGTCTCAGGTTGTACGCGCGGCGCCGATGGACAAACTAAGACTTTGGGCATGGAGTTCGCGGCCAGCTGGTTGGACGGATCACCCTTGTTCGTATAGACAGTCCCACTTTCTGAGAAACTGTAGACAAAGGCTGGGACATTGAAATTGATCTTGTTATAAACGTTGACCCCATCCATTTGGGGTAACAACATGGCGGCCCAGCTGAAATGTCCGTAGGGGCAGCAAGTTCCGACGTTGGGGTCGCTCCAGCCAGCGGGAAAACTATTATCTCCCAGCATCGGCCCGATGCTGCCTGGCGCGAAGCAGCTGTGAGTTGATTCATAGTTGTGCATCGCGGT
>JAQGHT010000780.1 GCA_028291565.1 Planctomycetaceae bacterium
TTACTATGGGGCGTGCGAGGCAAGGTGCGTTCACGGCAAGTCGATGACGTGGCGGAATAATTATGATCGATGTTGAAACGGGACGAGCGATTCTCTTGGGTGTTGTGCAGGGAATCACGGAATTCCTGCCGATCAGCTCGGACGGTCATCTCGCGCTCATGCAGCTGGGTTTGGATCGATGGTTCGGCAAGACGGGCGACGGTAACACACTGGAACTCGTTCTGGCACTGCATGTTGGAACATTGATTTCGATCATCGCCGTGTTCTGGAAGGATCTCGTCAAATTACCTCGGCAGCCTTGGCTTTGTGGTTTGCTCATTCTGGCGACAATTCCTGCTGGGATCGTCGGATTGCTGCTGAAGGATACTTTTGAGCAGGCATTCAACTCGCCTTTCATCGCCGGCTTGGGGTTTATTGTCACTGCGGCCGCGTTATTGGCGGGTCAATGGTTTGAACGGCCTCGTATCCAGGAGCAGCAACTCTCGATGCTGCAAGCGTTTTGGATCGGCTGTTGCCAGACGTTCGCCTTGCTGCCAGGCGTTTCCCGTTCGGGCACCACGATCGCCGCCGGGCTGTCGACCGGTCTCGAACGAAGCGCTTCGGCGCGGTTCTCATTTCTAATGGCGGTTCCCGTAATCGGTGGGGCGACACTGCTGATGGTGAAAGATGTGATTAAAGTGGGACATACCAGCCACAGCTTGACGGCATTGGTTGTGGGAGCCACTACAGCTGGCCTCGTTGGTTATTTTGCACTGTCCTGGCTATTGCGCATGGTAACTCAACGGCGGTTGCATTATTTCGCCTACTATTGCCTAGTGCTGGGCATCGCCACAATCGTCTGGAGTTCGGCTTGTCCTGCGAATTCGACGCCGGCGATCACTCAGGCCGCAAGTCTTTAGCCCGAATTGTCCAGGATGATATAGAACGCCGAGACGCAAGCGAGTGTTTACGAGCCAGTCGTCAACGGTTCACGTTCACTGAGGTTGTCGCCCTCGCGACGACCCTGCCATCTCAATTTCGATTTGCTTTCTGACCCGTCTTCCGTCACACTTTCTGATACGGTTCAAATGCCAAGCACCACAGGTGCCTAGCTACGGATGAGCCCGGAACTTGGGATGAGGTTTCTGTCGTGCATCAGGTGGCAGTCAGATGATGCGAACGAAAGGACAATTCGGATTCGCTTTGAGGACCGCTTCATTGACGTTCCTCTTACTCACCGGAGTCTGGGCCGTCGTTTCAACGTCGGGAAAGACTTGTGCTGCTGAGGTCGAGACAAAGCGGGCCGAGAAAGCGTTTTTCGATCGTGTCGCACTTGTTTTTGAGCAGCATTGCAGTGCATGCCACGGATCAACGAAACCCAAGAGTCGACTCGATTTGACATCTTTCGCAGCGATTCTCAACGGTGCTGCGTCGGGGCCGGTCATTGATCCGGGACGGAGCAAGACTAGCCTGCTGATCAAGTTGATTCAATCAGATGGTAAGCCGCACATGCCTCCCAAAGGGCAGTTGTCCGATGCGGAAATCGCGATCCTCACCAGTTGGATTGACAGTCTCCCGAAATCACTGTCTGCCTCTGACGAACGTCCTATTACTGAACAAGATCGGCAACACTGGTCCTTCCGGCCTCTGGCGACGGTGACGCCCCCAAGTGTGAAACGAATTGATTGGCCGCGAACAGCTCTGGATCCATTCATCCTGGCGAAACTTGAAGCTGCGGGACTGACGCCCGCGCTGCCCGCCGAAAAAATCGAGCTGCTTCGCCGTGTCACCTTTAACCTGACGGGATTGCCTCCTTCCCCGGAAGAAGTGCAGGCGTTTCTGATGGATCAATCGGAATTGGCCTACGAAAAGGTTGTCGACCGGTTGCTGGCGTCGCCGCGTTATGGCGAACACTGGAGTCGGCATTGGCTCGACTTGGCACGGTATGCCGATTCAGATGGCTTCGAATACGATAATGATCGCCCGTTTGCGTTTCGCTACCGGGATTATGTCATTCGAAGTTTTAATGCGGACAAATCCTATGACCAATTCATTCGCGAACAGTTGGCGGGTGACGAACTGGCTCCGCATGATGCGGACAGTCTGATCGCGACGGGCTTTTGCCGACACGGACCGACAGTCGAAAATCAAAAGGACGAAAAGACCCGGTTGGATGAGATCGATGATATTGTCTCGACGACGTCATCCGTTTTCCTGGGCCTGACAATCGGGTGCGCGCGATGCCACGATCACAAATTTGATCCCATTCGACAACAGGACTACTATCGATTGCTGGCTGTCTTTAACAGCCGCGAGAAGCGCGACGTGCCAGTGTCGACTCCGGCAGAAAAGGCGACATTTTTCAACGAAATGGCGATTTGGGAAGTGGAGACGGAACGACTGCAAGGCGAGCTCAAAGCGACTGCAGACAATTCCAAACAAGATCTGGAACGGAAACTTCAGGAACTCAAACAACGGCAGCCGCAGCAGCCCCTGGCGATGGCGATTCAAGATTCCGGGCGGACACCACGGAAAACGTTTTTCCTGTTCCGGGGCAACGATCTCACTCCCGGAGCCGAAGTGGGACCGGCAGTCCCTGCGGTTTTGACCCGCGTCCCGCCTGATTTTACAACGCTCGGCGGACGCCAGAATTCGACGGGCCGCCGCAGTGTTCTGGCGAATTGGATCGCGAGTCCCAGCAATCCGTTGACCGCTCGAGTGTGGGTGAATCGAATCTGGCAGTTCCACTTTGGTAACGGACTTGTTGCGACTTCCAGCAACTTCGGTCTGAACGGCGTCGCCCCGACTCATCCGGAACTCTTGGACTGGCTGGCTCAACAATTCATTGCCCTGGACTGGAAATTGAAACCGTTGCATCGATTGATCGTATTGTCAGCCACGTACCGGCAATCGACGCGATTCAATCCAGAGAGTTTTCGTGTCGACGCTGGCAATTCGTTGTGGTGGAGATTTCCGGTCCGACGACTCTCTGCGGAAGAACTTCGTGATAGTATTCTGGCCACCTCGGGCGCATTGAATTCTCAGATGTTCGGGACCGGGTTCCGGCCGCGTGTTGATCCCAACTTCGTCGCGGCAAGTTCCACCGCAAGATGGCCCGTGGTCGAAAAGGAAGGGCCGGATCTTTGGCGGCGCAGCGTTTATATTCATATGAAACGGTCCGTTCTGCTCCCGTTGCTTGAAGCTTTCGATGCTCCAACGGCTCAGCAATCCTGTGAGCGACGCCTGACGACGACGGTCGCCACGCAAGCTCTCATGTTGCTCAACGACCCGTTCACAAATGAGCAATCGGCATTGATGTCGCAACGAATCTGGCAGAACGCCGGACCGGATCGCAAAGCGCAAGTCGTGGAGTTATACGAACTCGGTCTTTCGCGGAAGCCGACAGAACAAGAACTGCAGCGCGGAATCGCGTTTCTTAAACAGCAATTTGAATTTCATCACCAGACGCCGGATCGAGATCCTGAAATCTCGCGCCAATTAGCACTGACCGATTTTTGCCACGTCCTGATCAATCTGAACGAGTTTGTGTTTTTGAATTAGGGTTCTTACGTAGCATAAGTCGCTGGCTTGTGCGTGCCTGATTCTTTGCCTTTTTGAATTTACGGAAATGCAAAATGGGACTAATGAGCTTTTGTGAATAAGTGTGAGATCATGTTCATAACTAATCTTTTCGCACAAACCAGCGGCTTATGCTACGCCACGACATCCCTGGAAATTCATCGTGTCTCTACCGTCAAACGACTGCAACTGGGGCCAGTACCCTGCGATCTGGAATCGGCGTCAATTCTTGCAGACGTCGGGCGCCGGGTTTGGCAGCCTGGTGCTGCGAGAAATGCTGCAGCGTGACGGATTGCTCGCCGCTGAGAAGTCGACGGTACAGCAGATCGCACAAAATCCGCTCGCTCCGCGACTGCCCCATTTCGCGGCCAAAGCGAAATCGGTCATTTTTATCTTCTGCTATGGCGGACCGAGCCAGGTCGATCTGTTCGATCCCAAACCGGAACTGGAGAAGTGGCATGGCAAGCCGATTCCCGTGTTTCGCAAGGCTGACGCCTTTTTCCCTGATACTCAGTCGACGGCCTTCAAAAGTCCCTATCAGTTCAGAAAGTACGGTCAGTCGGGGATTGAAATCTCAGAAAAGTTCCCCGAATTGGCAAAGTGCGCGGACGATTTGTGTGTGATTCGCTCGATGCATTGTGAATCGAATAATCATGCGCCCGCAATGTTTCAAATGAATTCGGGATTCATACTGCCGGGCTACCCCAGCATGGGATCGTGGGCCACTTATGGCTTGGGATCCCAGACAGAAAGCCTGCCCGCTTTCGTTGTCATGTGGGACCATCGCGGCGGCCCGATCGGCGGGGCCCAGAACTGGTCGGGGGGCTTCTTACCGGCGGCCTATCAGGGAACTCCGCTGCGCAGCCAGGGCGACCCCATCATCGATCTGAAACCGCCTTCCAATATTCAACCCGAACAACAAAAGGCCCGCCTGAAATTCATTGAAGAACTAAACACCGACCATCTGGCCAAACATCCTGCAGAATCGGAATTGGCCGCGCGGATCGCCAGCTATGAACTGGCATATCGCATGCAGATGTCTGCCCCGGAAGCGGTTGATCTTTCGCAGGAAACCGAACACACTCAGAATCTGTATGGCCTGGATCAATCGCACAGTCAATATTTTGGACGTCAATGCCTGCTGGCCCGCCGACTGGTGGAACGTGGCGTGCGATTTATTCAGCTCTATTCCGGCGGGGGAATTCAACAATCAAGTTGGGACGCGCATTTTGGATTAGCCGCGAACCATGATGTTCACTGCCCCGAGATTGACCGGCCGATGTATGGTTTGCTCACAGACCTCAAACAACGTGGATTGCTCGACTCGACTCTGATCATCTGGGGCGGGGAATTTGGCCGGTTGCCGACCAATCAGGGAAGTGTCGGCCGGGATCACAATGCGCGAGGTTTCACGATGTGGCTGGCGGGCGGTGGAACCAAAGGTGGAATGACCTACGGCGCCACCGATGAGTTTGGTTATACTGCGGTTGAAGATCCTGTTTCGCTTCCGGATCTTCATGCCACCTGCCTGCATTTGATGGGTTTAGATCACAAACTGCTGACCTACCGTCATCGCGGTCGCGACATGCGGCTGACCGACGTGAGTGGGGAAGTTGTGCCGCGGATACTCAAGTAGAAAGAGTCCTGATGTTCACTCGCCGTGAAATGCTGACCGGGGTTGTCGCGGGAACTGTTTTGACGTCCATCCAGAATGTCAAAGCAGAAGAACCAGTCAAATCCAGCACGTCCAAAGAGCCGTTCAGTTACTGCCTCAATACGGCGACGATTCGCGGCCAGGATGTCGGGATTGTTCGAGAAGCGGAAATTGCCGCCGCCGCCGGGTATAAAGGTTTTGAGCCCTGGATGGGCGGAATCGAAAAATACGTGAAAGATGGTGGATTGCTGACCGACTTAAGGAAGAAGATTGCCGACCTCGGTCTGACGGTAGAAAGCGCGATCGGTTTCGCTAACTGGATTGTGGACGATGAAGAAGGTCGCAAAAAGGGACTCGAGCAGGCCAAACGCGACATGGACCTGCTGGCACAGATCGGAGGCAAGCGGATCGCGGCCCCTCCGGCTGGTGCGACGAATGCTCCATTGACCGATCTCACGAAAATCGGGGAACGCTACCGCGCCTTATGCATTCTCGGGGAACAAATGGGCGTCATCCCGCAGCTTGAAGTGTGGGGATTCTCAAAAACACTCAGCCGCCTCGCGGAAACGATCTTTGTCGCCGTGGAGGCCAGCCATCCGGTTGCGTGCGTCCTGCCGGATATCTATCACCTGCATAAAGGTGGTTCGGCGTTCGACAGTTTGAAACTCATCGGAGGGCAGGGCGTCCATGTCTTCCACGTCAACGATTACCCTGCGATGCCCACTCGAGACAAAATCAACGACGCGGACCGAGTCTACCCCGGTGATGGCGTGGCTCCGAATGCTCAGATCTTCCAGTCGCTTTACAAAAACGGGTTCCGAGGCATGTTGTCTCTGGAACTGTTCAATCGAGACTATTGGAAACAGGATCCGCTGGTCGTCGCCAAAACCGGCTTGCAGAAGACGCGAGACGTCGTGCAGAAAGCAATGGAAGGGGCAGTTTAGTCTCGTTCCCAAGCTCAGCTTGGGAACACCAGTCTCGAAGCTCCGCTTTGCGGCTTGGTGGCGGGCTTAAACGAAAGTCCGCTCAACGTGACGTTGCGCCACCAGCTCGCATTAGTACAAAATCCAAATAATGCGTACTGGGATTCGATTATTCTATTTCATCAAGAGATTTTTGGTGAAACTGCGGGGGTCGGTACTTGGGCACCTTCATATTCGGCAAGTTCCTCATGGAGACGCGCAATCATCTTGCGGATGCCTGCTTTTGTCAGCCCCTTTGAATGAACTGGATTCTCGTGTTGTAGTCGAGAAAGCCAGCCTTCCAAATCTCGCAATTCCTCCTGCGCAGATTCGTACTGTTGAACGTCGGTAATCATAGAAATATCTCCACCAGTCCCTTACGGCGACGATCTGCTTCGCGAGTTCTTGAAAAGAACTCAATCCAAGCTTGCCAATCGTGCTCGTCTTCTGCTGCGAACAACTCCTCCGGTCGGCGAGTTCGAAACATGCTATCGAGTTCTATGGCAGCAGGGTCATTGTGAGACAATAAGTCGTGAAAATCGGGAGAAAGTAACATTACGGCGTCCACATCATGTGGCTCTGACTTAGCAGTTACGAAACTACCGTCTACCAACAGCCGTTTGGCTCCGACAAGCCGCCCCAATTCACACCATTTTCGCAATCGAATTATCAGCCAACGACGACGACGGCTAGTGGCACCTAATCGAAAAGTCGCTTCCGGCTCGGAACAGAGATGCACGCCTTTGGGCAAATAGCCATCTGGAAGGAATGGGGGAATAGTGTTCGCCGACAATTCATCAGTCAAAATCACGTCGCCTTCATCACGTTTCGAACAGATTCTCGCAGTCTCAATCATTTTATCAATACAGCGATTGGTATTGAATTGCAAATTCGCCACTGGCAGCTTTCTCTCTTGGCACTTAACAAGCCGACCTCTACCATACGAACGGAAGAAGCGATGTGTCGCGACTTCCTGAGATCTGAAACAACCTTTGTATTGAGTTTTTCTCCAACGAGTAAACGGAACATGGCTAAGAAAAGCATTGCGGATGTTGATGTGACGGGTAAGGCCGTCTTGATGCGAGTCGATTTTAACGTCCCGCTCGACGATCAATTGAAAATCACCGACGACCGCCGAATCACAGAAGCACTCCCCTCAATCAAGTCCGTACTCAGTCGCGGTGGCCGCGTCATTCTGATGAGCCATCTCGGTCGCCCGGAGGGGAAAGATCCCGCGGCCGACGCGAAATACAGTCTGAAGCCAGTCGTTGGCCGCATGACCGAGTTACTCGGTTGCCCCGTCCATTTCGCATCCGACACCGTCGGTCCCGACGCTCAGGCGAAATCCAAATCCTTGAAAAACGGCGAAGTCCTGGTTCTGGAAAACGTCCGGTTCAACAAGGGCGAGAAGAAGGGGGATGCCGACTACGCCGCCGTTCTCGCCGCAATGGGCGATATCTACTGCAATGATGCATTTGGAACCTGTCATCGGACCGAAGGGTCAATGGTTGCAGTGCCGAACGCGATGGTGGGCAAGCCCAAGGTCTGTGGATTCCTGGTCGCCAAGGAAATCAAGTTTCTGTCTGATGCCATTGCCAATCCCGGTCGGCCATTCGTGGCAATCGTCGGCGGTGCGAAGGTCTCGGACAAGATCGAAGTCATCAACAATCTGTTGAATATCTGCGATAAGGTCTTGATCGGCGGTGCCATGGCTTACACCTTCTCATTGGCGACTGGCGGATCGGTGGGCAAGAGTCGCGTTGAGAAAGACAAAGTTGACCTGGCCAAAGAACTGATTGCCAAGGGTGGCGACAAGCTGATGTTGCCGCTGGACACTCATTGTGGCGACGCCTTTAACGGGAACTGCAACAAGCAGGTTGTTCCCGCCGGTAAGATTCCCGACGAAGGTGGTTGGGAGGGCTTTGACATTGGCCCCGCCACGATTGCCAAGTACAGTGAAGTTGTGAAATCCGCCAAGACCGTTGTCTGGAATGGCCCCATGGGTGTGTTCGAAATGCCGCCTTTCGACGCCGGGACACGCGCGATTGCGGAAGCCATCGTCGCAAGCGGTTCAACGAGCATCATCGGGGGCGGCGACAGCGCTTCTGCCATCCAGGAATTTGGCTTGGCAGACAAGGTGACCCACGTCAGCACGGGCGGCGGCGCCAGCCTGGAAATGCTCGAAGGGAAGCGGTTTGTCGCGGTCGACCTGTTGGATGACGCGTAGGACCACGGATCAACTGAACGAGTTTGTGAGGTCGAGTCTCCGGTGAGGTTCCCCGACCGAGCTTGGGGTGAGCATAAACTCGGCGTCCGTCGGAGGCTTTAACAGGGTCTCCGACGAAGGCCGGACTTGGATCGCATCAGGCCCGCGGGGACTTGACCTTGTCGAGATTGTGAGACTGTGCGACCATTGGAATGGGGTCGAGCAAAACAACGGGCGCATCGCGACCTCTAATTCACGAGAATCATGATGTGAAGTCCTGCCGTTTGCGAACTTTCAATGGAAGTCCTTGGGTTGTCACTGCGTCTTGCCTGGCTGCTGCTGTTCTTGACATCGAGTCCCGGTTGTGTGGGGCTGGGGGGCCGCACAGCCTCTGTGACAGCTCCGTCTAACGCTCCAGTATTGGTCGCAAGCCAAAACCAAGAATGGGTTTGGGAACAGGTTGTCGATGTCGTACACGGTTATTTTGATATCTCGCGAGAAAATCGCCTGGATGGGGTGATTGAAACCAAGCCACGAGTCGGCTCAGGACTTTTGGAGCCTTGGAATGCGGATTCAGCGGGATTCAGGAATCGGTTAGAAAGTACTCTACAATCCATTCGCCGACGTGGTTTCATCAACGTGACACCGGCCGAGGGGGGCTATCTGGTCAGTGTTGAGATCCTCAAAGAACAAGAGGATGTCAGTGGAACTCCCAATAAGTCTGTTGGCGGCTCGACATTCCAGGAGAGCCGGCCCTTGCAGCGCGATCTCACGCTGGTGGTGGGAGATGAAGCTCCCAAGGGTTGGATCGCGTTGGGCCGCGACGTCGAGTTGGAAATCCGGATTCTGAATGGGATCCGCAAAGCCACTGCCGGTGGATGAGTCCCATGCCATCCAGTCCTATCGAGCGTTATGCCCGTGAGCCGAGTACTTTTGCTCGACGCTTCTTTTGGCTGACGATTGTGGTATTTGGGGCCGGAGGGGGCTTGGCTCGTCTGCTCGTGATCTCTACCAGTCCCACTGTGCCGCCAAACTGGGGGCATATTCCTCCAGCATTCGGCATCAGTTCCTGCCTGCTGTTTGCCGGGAGCCTGGCACTGCATCGCGCGCTTGGTGCCGTTCGTGCCGAAAAGGCTCAAGAATTTCGCCGCTGGTTGGTATGGGGACTGATCGCGGGCACATTGTTCGTTGGAATTCAGGTCTACGGACTGAGGTGCCTGATCCTTAGCCACCAGATGGAAGACGCGTCGACTGGCGTCAACGCGTTTGTGGTATGCCTCGCGGCTCTGCATGGGCTACATTTTACCGTGGCGCTGATGTTCCTGATCTATGTCACGATCAAGGGTTTCGCCGCCCGATACGATCATGAGTACTTTTGGGGCGTCCGAGTCTGCACGTGGTTCTGGCATGCACTCGGAGTTGCGTGGCTCGCGATTTTGGCGGTGATGCTGATCGCGGGGTGATAGGAGACCTCGCGATACCAGTAGGACGGACATTTCTGTCGGTCGCGTTCAATAAGACTTAATTTTCTTCCGGCTTTCCAATGCAATACAGCCACTCCTGCCGCGAACCGCTACTATTATCCGCGACGCGCTGGAACAATTGACCATTGCTGATCGCTGGACTGGAAAAAGCTTCCGTGCCGAGCTGGTTTTCGGCCACGAGTTCAAATTCTTTAGGATTCGCTTTGAAAACGGTGGTCTTGCCCTGCATATCCGTGGTGATGATATTGTCACCGCTCAAGACGGGCGAAACCCTGAAATTTCCACCAATCCGTTTTTTCCATTGCGATGTCCCGGTCTTGGCTGCATAGCAATAGGCAATCCCGCTATCGTTGACCATATACAGGTAACCGTCATGTATCAGCAAAGACGGGACATAAGATTTTTCTTTGTCACGCCAGGCAACATTGCCATCCGGCTTGAGTGCCAACGTTTCGCTGCCCGGAAAACCTCCGGACGCAAACACCAGGTCTCCATCTGTGACCAGGGTCCCGACTGTTGCTTCGGTCGTTCCTTTCGTAGACCAGAGTTGCTCACCCGTGTTGGGATCGAATCCTGCGACGAGATCGCAGCCGCACAAGACAAGTTGATCTTTGCCGCCCAGCTTTATGACTCTGGAAGACGCATAAGACGAGAATGCGGGACGTGACTTGCGCCAGACAATCTCACCGCTCGAACGCTGCATGGCTGCAATAAAACCACCCGATTGATGATCGGCCGCAATAATCACCAGCGATTGATAGAGTTCCGGTGAGGGCGAGAATCCGAATTTGGACGCGAATCCCCCGACTTCACGCTGCCAGACGGGCTCGCCTTTCAGATTGAGCGCGACACACCAGACCAGGCGGTCGTTGAGAAACGTCGCATAGAGTTGCTCTCCATCACAAACCAGAGTGCTCGTGGCCTGAGTATTCTCGGCATGAACGGCCTTTTCGAGTTTTCCTTTGAAGACATCCGTCTTCCAGATCTGCGTTCCATCCGTCCGGTTCAGACAGAGAACGGACTGTGTCTGTTCCTTTTCGTCGGCCGTTTCTAGGTAAATGCGTTCACCGACGATAATCGGGCAAGAGTGGCCCCGGCCGGGGATTTGCGCCTTCCAGACAATGTTTTCCGGTTTGTCGCCGTCGCTCCAGGACGCCGGGACTACTGGGCCTTTGGCAATCCCATCTCGATCGGGGCCGCGCCATTGATGCCAATCGTTCGGGCCCAGCTTGACTTTAGCGCCTGCAGCCGGGGATCCAGTGGCTGAAACTTCGGGCGTTGGGGCAACTGAAGGCTTGCCGCAACCCGGTAACAGGCAAATCAACAGAGAGCAGGCGACGAAACGAAACAAAGTCATAGTCAATTCTCGAAAGCGAGGCGAATTATCAGGAGAGGTCAATCTCATATACTCTTTCGTCGCTGAATTCGTGAGAATTCCGGCGAGCGGCCGGAATCGGGCGAATTTCTCGCGAAATCCCTGTTCAACGAACGACAAAATGCGGTTTGATCCGCGTTTCATCTGTGGCTACACCCTATTCTTCCTGCGGACTTTTGCAATGGGGTTGGCGGCGAAGAGCGTTGTCCATTCAATACGGGAGATTCTAGACGGATTGAAGCATTTCGTCACCTGGGCGAGATTCCTGACTTGAACCTGCATTGCCAACGCGTTACGGTCTCCTGCAAGACTCTCCGAAGGTCTGAAACTCTGAACTCGAACAGGCTTTCGATCTGTCCGCCCCGTGAATTTCACATGTTGAAAACCGGCCCTGCTCATATTTTCAGAGTCGTGCATTTACGCGACAGGGTGGGCGACTCAGAGAATCAAATGAGGTTTCTCGGATCGTCACAGAGTTCCATTCAACGAAAGATGCGCATCATGAGTCGCTCATTGGCGAGACTATTTTACTTGACAATAGTCTGGCTACAGATGCCGCTGCACCTTGCGTCCGCGCAGGAGGCGAAACCGAAGGAGTATCCTACACTCGGTAAGATCACGCGATTGGATCCCAGGCTGGATAAGCTGGTCCCCCCGGAAGCTCGACTGGAGAAATTGGCCGAGGGTTTTGACTGGTCTGAAGGTCCGGTCTGGGTCAAAGATGGGGGATTCTTGTTGTTTTCGGATATCCCCCGGAACTCGGTCATGAAATGGTCCGAAAAGGATGGCATCAGTGTCTTTGACATGTATCTGGCCCGGATTCGTCTGACCACGAAAGGGAAGGGCTGGTAATGCCGTTTGTTCATCCTGCGGCCATGTCACCTGAGGAGCTACTACGGGAATGCGATGTCCAGCGGACACGACGGTCTGGCCCAGGTGGGCAGCATCGAAACAAAGTTGAATCCGCGGTGGTCCTGACTCATCGCCCGAGTGGTGCCCATGCCGAAGCGAGCGAACGTCGCAGTCAGGCCGAAAACCTGGCAGTGGCGTTGTTTCGCATGCGAATGCAACTCGCCCTGGATGTCCGGAGCCAACTGACAGAGGCAGACCTCGTCGACGAGGCAGGGCGGTCTGAACTCTGGAAGTCGCGATGCGTCAATCACCGAATTCACATCAACTCCGAGCACACGGATTTTCCGACGCTCCTTGCTGAAGCGCTCGATGTACTCCACGCCATGGAAATGGATTTGGGCTTGGCTGCTGAGAAATTGAATTGCACGACCTCACAACTGATCAAATTCTTTCAGCAAGACCCTCGAGCCCTGGCGTCGATCAATCAGGACCGCCTGCAACGGGGCTTACACAAACTCAAATGAGAGGTCGACCAGTTTTGACTTGGATTTTCGCCGAGTGCGCTGGTCGTCAACCTAATGATAAGGAATTACTCGACTTGTAACGAAAACCATTCGACTGACGCCCAACGTTGGCTGTGAACGCCATAAAGATGCCACCCTTCCCATCTCAGTCAGAACTGATAAAATAGAAGGGGAATTGCCACACGGTTCAATTCCAACGTCCTGGAACCCCAATCAGATGAAGCCTGCGACGCTTTCTACACTTCCTGAAGTTCGCGACCGGATTCGCCTGGCGGGATTGCGCAGCACAACTGCACGCATTGCTGTCATGTTACGGCTGGAAGCAGCGACCAGTCCTATCACGCACGCTGAAATTGCGACGGATTTGGTTCCGCAAGGATTTGACAAAGCTACGGTTTATCGCAATCTGATTGATCTCACTGAGGCTGGTCTGGTAACTCGATCGGAACATGGAGACCACGTCTGGCGTTTCGAGTTGCGCCGTGAAAGCGAGCATCACGACAACGACCATCCGCATTTTCTGTGTCTTGATTGCGGCGAGGTCTCCTGCCTGTCCGACGTCACAGTGGCCATCACGCCCAAACCAGGGACGATTCAATCACATATCGGCCAGTTGACGGAAGTCCTGTTAAAAGGACATTGCGGTCGCTGTAAAAGCGTCTAATTCCGTCACGTTTCGGACTTATCTCGGACTTCATCCGCCACCGGGCTCGCCCCGGTGGGTTCGCGGCGTCTGCACTACTCTTTTTCCAAGAAATTCTAATTTGAGATGCAGAACAAAGGCCACGCCCCTCAGAAACGGGGCATGAAACCAGAAAAAGTGCCTTGATTCCACTATTTAATCTGGTTGATGAACTTCTTGACGTCTTCTTCTTTGTACTTCTCTTTAGGCATTTGCATTTGGAATTCCGCAGGGCCTAATTTGCCCTTGAATTTCGCTGTTATCAAACGATATTCGCGACCCGTCGCTGGATCCTTTGCTTCAGCGAAATTGACCTTGGCGTTTTCGCCTCGAATCTTCATTTCGCGCAGCTCCGACTTCAAGATTTCCAACTTGCGCTGCTCGTCTTCCCGTCCCTGATTAAAATTAATCTCCTGAGCCTTCCCGCCGGGAAGCCGGCGAGGGTCTAACTGCGCAAATCGTAACGAGCTTTCACCATCTTCGCTGTTAAATTCGACGATCTTGAAGAACCAGAATTCCATTTTCCCGACTGGTTTGAGATCAACCGGTACATCGAAATCGGCAATCTCCCGCGCAGTTGCAGCGACAACTAAAGGATCAGTACTGAAGGCCCCTTTAAATGTCTGCCACAAACCGAATCCTGCGACGGCGACCAGGATGACAGTCAAACAGCCGCAACCCGCCATGCCGTACAAACACCCTTTGGAACATCCCCAGCCCGACGGCTGATTGGGAATCGTTGATCGGCGTTCGTATTCGGTTTCACGCAGTTCGTCATCGACACTCCTGCGTGGGGGAAGGGGTGGAATCTGCTCGCGACTGTCTTGTACGTCTTCGTAGGCCATCAGAACCACCTTTGAATTTCGCGAGTGAATTTGCGTGATTGATATTTCACACGACTTGAACTGTGACCTATTGATACTCCGTACCTGATTGACTGCACGCGCTCGTCATACCCGCTCAAACTCGAATGAAACTCTTCTTTCGACCAACCCTGGAGAGCTGGACGGCAGTAGTACCGGAATTTTTCG
>JAQGHT010000800.1 GCA_028291565.1 Planctomycetaceae bacterium
CCGGTAAATGTGTCCGACCGGTTTTTCCGGTGTCGAACCCTCAGGATCGGTCCAATAAATATTTCCTCGAGCATCGATTGTCAGATCGTTCAGACTGCGCAACATTTCGGTTTCGAACCGGTCGGCGATGACTCCCACCTTGCCGTCCGGAGCCAGGTCTAGTACCGCCTTGTTCTGGTTATCACAGATCAGCAGATGTCCGTCTCCGCGAAGCACGGTTCCCGCCGGGCCAATTTCGAGGAATTTGGTGACTTTTTTTCCGGTGTCGACGCGTAATAACGCTCCGCAGCAAAAGTAGACCTCACCCTTTCGCCATGTCGGTCCTTCGGAATAACCCGGGGCATCAGCGTAATGGTCGAACTTGACGGAGGCCAGCCGCTGCGCCAATTCGCCTGCGGGTGCGGGTTCGTCGGCGTACGCCATTGAAGCCAGAAAACTGAAAACTGCGACCGAAGCAAAGCTGCGAAGCATGGTGTGAATCTCTGGACGTCAAAGAACCGCAGGAACAGATCCGAGTCAATAAACTGATAATATCGGTTACACCGCGCACGGTTAAGAATGAGACGTTTGATCGCGGGGATCAGTATTGAAAAAGACTCATTCGTAGCCGCGAACAGTATAAACTTGTGTGCTCTTCATAGGCGAAGTCGTGAGACTTCGGGCGTGTGTCTTGAAACGCCTGAATTCTCACGACTTCAATTACGAACGGAGCAAATTGTTCCGTCAATCAGGCGGAACATGCAAGGTCAGACCGTCTAATAATCAGAAATTGACCCGTCCGGCAATCGGCCGCGGGTTGGCCATTCTGGTGGCGATGGCTTTTTCGCGAGTTCGGCGAGAACCGCTTCGTCAATTTCACAACCGATACCTGGCGCTTGCGGCAAGGACGCATAGCCGTCCTTGTCCATGGCCCAGTCCTTCTTGATCAGACCTGCAGGAGTAATACTGGGATAGTATTCGTGGATCAGAAAAAAGGGAATCGCCGCGCTGACGTGCAAACTGGCCGTGGCGCCCAAATCAGTCGTCACGCAATGTGGCGCGAGAGGGACGTGATACGCTTCGCCGAGTGTGGCGATTTTCCGCATCTGCGAAATTCCACCCGTGTGCGCACAATCGACTTGCAGAATGTCCGCCACCCCTTCGTGCAAATAGGTGATCACGTCCCAAATCGTGCGGGCCTGCTCGCCGACCGCTAAGGGGATCGAAATGTGCTGTTTCAGCCTCTTGAAAACCTCGATATTCCCCGGTACGGCAGGTTCTTCAATATACAGCAGCTCGAAAGGTTTCAGCGCGCCGGCCAGCTGAATCATGAACGGCGGCGGCAACGCACAATGGGCGTCAAACATGACCATCCCGTCCGGACCGACCTGTTTGCGGGCCGCCTCAATGCTCTTCACAATACTCTCGATCTGCTGCGGAGTGCCCGAGAACGGCATCGGTCCCGCCCCGATTTTTATGGCTTTGGCCGAGGGATACATCAGGACCTTGTCGCGCGTTGGACCTCCGAGCAACCTGTAGACCGGGACACCCCACAGTTTGCCGGTGATGTCCCAGAGCGCCATATCGATGCCGGACAACGTGTGAGTCATAAATGGCCCGCCACGCATGTCGCGGTGCGAGCGATAAATCTTCTGCCAGAGATACTCAATTCGTGTAGGATTTTCGCCATCGAGCAATTCGAACATCGAACGCGCGAGTGTCGCAGCGGTCTGCGTTTCGAGCTGATCAATTTCACCCCAGCCCGTGACGCCGTGATTGGTCTCAAGTTTCAAAAACACCTTGCGAGCGACGGGCGTCGCGGTCAGTTTGGTGATTTTGATTGTCGACGTCCGATCCGCGACATTGGCGGCGGGGTTTTGCGCTGCCTGTGCTCCGAAAACGGTGTTGAAGTCGGATTGAAAGGCACTGGCCGTAAAACATCCGGCAGCCAAGGCACCAATCGAAGTCAATAAATCGCGTCGATTCGTCATGTTGTCACTCCCTGGTATTTGTGTTGAACACTAATAATCCGCGATCGATCCATCCTTCAGAATTCTTCCTGACCAGCGATACGTCTGAGGTTTCTTGGCCTCTTCTTCCAGCTTTTTCTCATCCACTTCAATTCCCAGTCCCGGCCCGCGAGGCAGCCCGATGTAACCCTCAGCGTCGAGCTTCCAATCCATCCGCATGACATTTCCGGGGTTGAAGCCCCCATTATCTGGATAGAATTCATGTATCAGGAGCAGGGGCACGGCCGACGCGACATGTAAACTGGCGGCGATTCCCAGATTGCTCGCTGTACAGTGGGGGGCAAGAGGTACGAAGTAGGCTTCGGCAAGCGTTGCGATTTTCTTCATTGATGTAATTCCGCCTGTATGGCAACAGTCGGGCTGGATAATGTCCAGGCATCGATTCTGGAGGTACGGCAATACTTCGTAGATCGTGCGATCTCGTTCGCCAGCTGCGAGCGGAATTGCAATTTGTTCCTTGAGTCGTTTGAAGACCTCGATATTGCCGGGGACTGCGGGCTCTTCGATAAAGAGCACATCATAAGATTTGATGGCCGCGGCAAGCTGAATCAAAGTGGCCGGAGGGACGGCACTGTGTGCGTCAAACATGACCGCGCCCGCTGGTCCCACTTGTTCTCGAGCGGCCTTAATCGAGGCCACGATTCTTTCGATATCCGCTGGCGTTCCGCTGTGTTCGAAGACTCCCGGAGGTGGAACTTTTTTCGCCTGCGGTGTGTGATACACGCGTATGCGATCGCGGGACGGTCCACCGAGCAGCCGGTAGACGGGAACTCCCCAAAGTTTTCCCGCAATGTCCCACAACGCCATATCGATTCCGGCGAGCGTGTGGATCATGAACGCTCCGCCGCGAATATTGCGATGGGTGCGGAAGACCTTTTGCCAGAGATGTTCAATCCGAGTCGGATTTTCGCCGTTGATTAATTCAAACAGGGACTCCACCAGGACTTTCGCAACCCGCAGATCGACCGCTTTGATCTCGCCCCAACCGACGATGCCTTGATTGGTTTCGATTCTGATGAACAGGCACGGGTTCACCCAGAACGTGCGCATTCCCGTAATCTTCAGACTCGAAACACGATCGACAACCTGAGCTGCGGGGTTTTGATCCTGGCCAACGACTTCGTTCAACAAAACATTTCCCGCAGCCAGGGCCGCGGCGGAAGACAGCAAAGCTCGACGCGTTGGCATTGGATGATTCCTTATTGCAATAACAATAATTTCGCGGTCGCCTGAGCCACCAGACTGCCCTCCAGCGAGATGGCACGCTGCAAAAGCTCGGTCCGATCAGGAGATTCCTTGGCGAGAATAACTGCGGCGGCACACAGCAGTCGACTCTCAAAATCGGGCTCGGTCACGAGTTCCAGGCCCTTCCGATAGCAACTATTGGCCGTTTTCAGATCATTCTTTTCGCGATACCGATCTCCCAGCAGTAAGTAGAACGGCGCAAATCCCGGATGTTTATTGAGCATCTTGAGCAGCGCCTGCATGGCTTGCTCGGGATCGACCTTGCCATCTTCAAGAACACGCAATACGCGGAATTGTTCGTCAGTGATCGTTCCATCCTCGAGTGATTTCGAAATCCATTTGTCACTTCGGCAACGAAACCAACCCGGCGCGAGCTGATCAACTTCTTCAAAGGCTTCGCGCGCATTACTGAACTTTCGGAGTTCGAGATAACAGACTCCGGACTGATAGACCGGATCAGGGTCAAAAGGATCGATCTGCCGTGCCGCCTGGTATTTTTCCAGTGCTTCCGCCAGTTTACCAGTCGAGCCGAGTTCGTTGCCTTGTTTTGTCAGTCCTAATGCCATTTGGAGTGACGGGCGGTTCCGCCGAAATTGAAACTCGTAACGCCCTTGCGCGACGGTTGTTATCTCATCAACTTCCAATTCCACATCATCTCGCATACAGACGACGCGACACAAAGCTTCCCCCTGTGTCATTCGGGCAATCTGCTGCCGGAGGCCCTCGCCGTCCAACCCCAATTCCTGAGTCACGCGCCGCGCATTTTCGCCAGCGCGGATTGCTTCGTCACGGTTCCCCGCATGTCGGTGGACGTCCAGCAGTTGAATCAGAGTGGCACGCTGACTTTCCGAGTCTTGCAAGTCCTGACTTAGTTTCAGCGCCGTTTGAAGCGCCTTTTCGGCATTCGACACCTGTCCGGAATGAAAGAGGAATTCACCCAGGCGTTGATAGAGTGCAGCCTCACTTTGACGTGCCGCCTGACTGGGAATCGATCTGGTCGACTCAATCCAGCTGCAGGCTTCTGAAACAAGGACTGGATGCTCGAGGTTTTTGACTCGTTCCGGAAGCTGGCTAATCCATTGTTCCAGAGCCAGCAACGGGCTGTCGGCCGGTGTCACTTGCAATTGGTTCCAGAGTTCTGGCGCATCGCATTCATTGGCGAGGCAGATCGCAACCTGATTCAGACACCGGATATGGTGCTCCAGAGCGTCAGGATCAGACGTCAGTTCCTCGGGAATCTGACTCAGGACTTCTGTATTCTGAGCGATTTCCAGTTTGTG
>JAQGHT010000819.1 GCA_028291565.1 Planctomycetaceae bacterium
AGTCGCTCGTCGGATCGCAAAAGCAGCAAAAGGAGAGGTTAACGACGAAGAATCTCGACAGCATCGCGTCTTCATGAACTCGACACCTGAAGATTGGCGAGCGTGGTGTTTTGAAAGTACGATCACCAAGGAGTGTTTGGACCCTGTCGATTTCCGCAGAGCTATTGAAGTCGCCTTTGATTGTTATCCAGAGCTTAAACCCCATCAACTCAGGCGGCTCTTGAAGAAGTTCGGAATGATCTCCGACCAATCGGCAAAAGACTGGAATGCAGAAGTGAAACGAATTCAAGATTACGAAATGAAAAGAAAGGACCGAGGAGCCAAGCAAAAAGGGTGATCCAGACGACCGCGACAGGAGTCCGCGACGGAGTCAATGGTGGATAGGAAAAGGTGTGAGCGCCAGGCTCCGGTCGGCCATCGGCCGTCAAATTCGGCCGGATGGATCGAAGTGGACGAAGTCGGCCAGTGGTCCAGGTATGGAAGAACCGCTGATTGGAAACAAAATGCGAGCAACTTCCATTTCGATTTGGGGTCAATGTTTGAACTTGCAAGATTTTCGTTTGTCGGATACAGGAACGTCCGAATTCCAGATCGTCACACTCACATTACTTTCGCAAAAGGAGCGAAATTCCGTGGACGGAAACGTGAGAGAACAGACCAAGAACGCGCCGGTTTGCAACGCTGCCGAAAGTCAGTGGAAAAATGGGTTTGAACGGTCCGCCGTGCTCTGGATTGGATTTCTGCACCTGGGAGCTCTGGCTGCGCCGTTCTGCTTCACCTGGAGCGGTTTTTTTCTGGCCGTGTTCCTGAGTTGGGTGACAGGGTGCCTTGGTGTCTGTCTGGGCTTTCACCGACTGTTAACGCACTCCAGCTTCGAGACATATCGTCCGCTACGGTGGATGTTCGCGTTGTTCGGCACGCTGGCCGGAGAAGGCCCACCGATCATGTGGGTTTCGGCACACCGCAAGCACCACCATTTCAGCGATCAGGAACACGATCCTCATTCGCCTCGTGATGGTGCCTGGTGGAGCCATATGAACTGGATGTTTCCCCGCCGCGGTTCGCAGTACTGGGCTCAGCTTTACCGCCAGTACGCCCCGGATCTGCTCAAGGATCCGTCACTTCGATTGCTCGACCGCACATTTCTATGGTGGCACGTGTTGTTGGCATTAATCGTGTTTTTTGCCGGAGCATTGCTGTGGGACATCCCCACCGGCGTGTCGTTTGTCGTCTGGGGGATGTTTGTGAGGCTGGTCTACATGCTGCATGTCACCTGGGCGGTCAATTCCGCGTCACATATGTGGGGCTATCGCACGTACCAAACGAGCGACAATAGTCGAAACTTGTGGTGGGTTGGATTGCTGGCGTGGGGAGAGGGCTGGCACAATAATCATCACGCGTTTCAACGAACCGCCAGCCACGGTCATCGCTGGTGGGAGTTGGACGTCACTTACCTTGTCATCGCGTTCATGGAACGCGCAGGCCTGGCTTGGAACGTCGTCCGAAAGCCGGTAATACTTGAAGTCGATGGTCGCAGTCCAACTCCCCAAAGACAGCACTCGGGGCGCGCGGCTGAGTACTCGTCGCCGCCCGGCACCTGACATTCAATGGACTGTGTGGCTGGGCTGGATTCGTAATCGGCCCGCGTTCTGTGCGCACGACGGCAGGCAGTTTCTGGGAATGTCAAAAACCGTCTGAATCCATATCAAACGTACTGCAGCGAGTTGGCAGCAGCGCCTCGTCACACAAATATTGCGGATTATCATCGACAAACTCAACAACTTCGGCCATTTCCAGCAACCGAATAAAAAGAAGACCCCGCGATCATGCGAGGTCTTCTTCGTTCAAGTTCACCTCCACAAGATCTTGCAAAGTCTGTGGTGCATCGAGCCCCTTAACTTTGCCTGAAATCAATGAGTGGCCGATGTGTCAAGCCGTTTCAAGTCGGGCTGGAGCCTACCTGACAGCCTCCAGAATCCGGTAGTCATAAATCCACTCGTCACTCCCCTGGTCGCTGAGAATTGCCACGCGCCCGGTAGTCGTAAACGCCAACTTGAAGATTTCCCATTGTTCGTCGCTGATGTTGCCCTGTTCGGATGTGGCACCACCTTCTTCCCAAACGATGGTGACGGCGCGCCCGCCACCAATCTCATAGTGTCCAAGCCGAGTGACTCGACCAAAATGCCACTCAAACTTGGCTCCGGCGTTTTTCGCCTGGGCGGCCTCTAACGATTCGCCGCCTGCCTCCTGTATCTGGTGCTTTACTTGTCCCGACTTTTGCTTCGCCATAATCATTCACCTCGATGTTTGAGTACCAGTACAACCAATGACTCCGGGCAATCCGTTCGGCACGGTCCGTTCGCTGGGTCCTGCTTTACAGGACTCGCCACATCCTACCTGACATGATAGTTCCTAACAATGGACGGCCAAAAGGCCAGAGAAGGATTTGACGTGAGTTCAAATCATGACAACTCTGCGATTTTGTCTATCATAAGTTTTCACTTTCATCTATAATGAAACTTTCACACCTCTACAAGGAGAGTCAGCATGGCGAAGAAGACAACAGGTTCTAAAATTGAAGAACCGAAAACCAAGATGGCAGCGGTTCGTGAGATCCTCGAGGCGGATCCCAACGCGACGCCAAAGCAAATCACTGAACGGGCCAAGTCGAAGTACAACATCGAGATTCAACCCAAGATCGCGGGAACCTACCGCTATCATATTGTGAGCAAGTCCCGCAGGCAGCATCGTAAGGTTGTCCGTGCAGTTCAGGCAAAGAATCCGTCTCCCACCGACTCAACACATGGTGTTGATGATCTGCTACGAGCAGCAGGTAAACTCGGTTGGCAGCGGATCAATGAAATCGTGCAGGGCGTCTTGAATGCTCCGCAGTGATTCAATGATTGACAACAACTGTGATGTCTCGGCGTTTGACGGCTTCCTGGGGTGGTAAGAGGTAGTCTCGTTGCGACCCCACCCGGCGAACCGGTAAACGGTGTCGAGCAGTCACCAACCGGCATGGACTTTTCCAACATCTTTGAGCCGGACAGTGTCCCCCTCGACATTGGCTTTCAAAACGACTTCTTCGTACTGGTCAAGTTTGTATACCCCCCCCTTGACGAACTCAACGCCAGGGGGCGGGGGCGGTGAACCGACTAAGCTGCTCGGTGTCATCACGATAATCACATCTTCCTCGGAGAGATCATAGGCACGCAAACGCTCGATATCCAGCCGAATTCGAATCGATTGGCCCCAAGCCGCGGGATATCTGCGAACAGTAACGTCGTCCGCTCTGCCCCCAGCGTTCCGAATCAGAAAGAGACCAACGGCCGCCAAGGCCACGCCGATCACGAGGCGACGGATTGTGAAACGGATGTCTATCCGTCGCGACACGATTGATTCTCCATTGCCTAACCAATTGCGATCTATCCGTCTGTAGGGAAGCAGACGGATAGATCGCGCGTTGAACTTTTTCGCATTGTGGCTCGGTGGACGCTGTGTCTATGCGAATTCAATCGTGGCCACGAAGGTTGTTGGAACTGATCGTATCGCGCGGGGGGCGTCGTGTCACGAGCTTTTTGAGGGATGCCACAATTGGTGGTTCCCTGTGTGTCGTGTTGTGTGTTGGGAATGTGACTGACTGGATCGGTCGTGGTCTGAGGGTTTGAGGAAAGAGAACGACTTTCTGATCCTGTACTGTCATCGACGGCGCAGCACCAGGTCCCTCGGCGATCTGCTCGATTGCGAGGGGGCCAATGGGACAAAAGGGTTCGACTGGGTTGTCAGGCATCGGTGTGCCAATGTGTTCATCAGGGACTGTTCATGATGACTCACCTACTCGCTCGCGATACTGTAGGCATGAGCATTTGTCTTGGGAGCCGTAGGTTGAGGGTTTGACTCCGCCCGGGGTACTTCTTATTGCTGAATGACTTTCGTCAAATCGCCAAAAGTGCGAACCCGCGAACCAGGACTGCGGCACTTATGGGAATCGTCAGGTTGTCCAGTCCATGCGGCGTCCAGGCTTCGACCAGCGATACCAGCAACCCCGTCAGGATTGAGATTGGTAGTCGCAGCGCCATCGGACTGAGTGGTGATGTTCCCCAGCCTGCCCACAGTGCTGGCGAGAAACTCAGGAAGACGATCAGCGACGTCATCGTTGCAACAGCCAAGCTGCCTTCCCAGCTGCGTTGCTGAGGAGTCGCGGTCAAAATATCCCGCACGTGATAGCGGTGCCGGCCGAATCGGGATCCGATCGGTTCTCCGACTGCGTCCGCGAGGCCCAGCACTAACGCCGCACAGCGCGTCAAATCCAGCGAGCCAAACAGGACATCGACCAATTCCAGTCCGGTGATGCTGACCAACCACGAAAACCAGACGTGAAATCCGTCGTGCGGCCGATCAGATTCCCGGGCATATCCGTGAAACGCATGGCGGAATAATCCCAGTTCTCGCCAGCGGCAAACCATGAGCAGCAGGCCGAACAGGATGACCACTGCTACGTGACCCGAGACGCGATCTTGTAGTGGATCGGCACTGTTGAACCAGGCGACTCCGCCCGCCAGGACCGTGACATGGTTAATCTTACGGGCATCCCCCGCTCTCAAGTATCCGCGCGATTTCAGTAATCCTGCGATCACCCACACCGTATTCACCAGCGTGATGAACGTCGAGACCTGGAAGACATTCACATGACTCCAGACCCAGCCGCATACCCCAACACAGAACGGCAACATCAAGGATCTCCTGAATCACTCGGAACGCGCTGCGAGGAACGTGGCACGACGACTCCAGGCATGGACCGACGACGGGACATCCACCGCCGGAACGGGCAGCAACCACAAAATCACTAGGACATCGAGATAGGCGACGTAACCCAGCGTGACACAGATCCAGATCGATTCACGTGCGGCGTGAAATAGGAACAACTCGGTCGTGGCGACGCACAGAGTGACCGCCCAGGCTTTGCAGAGATAGGCGTGGGTCGCCGTTCCGCAGCCGAATCGGGCATAGTTCGTTGCCTGACACACGACTTCCAATCCCAACAATCCGGCAAACAGCGGCAACGACGGTTGAATCTCGTCCCAGCGTGCGACGAGTGCCACGGCCAACACATTGACATAGAACACGGTGTCAGCCAGGCAATCCGCCCGGCGCAGCGCGTCGGTGGACGTCTTCCACAACCGAGCCAGCACACCGTCCAGCCAGTCCGATAAGAACGCGGCAATCATCAGTCCGCCGAGGAACTCGCAGTGATCGTCCTGGATGGCCCACCACAACAGTACGGGTGCCACAGCGCCGCGAAACCAGACGAGCATCCACGGCACAACAGATTTCCAATGGGAAGCGGCGTTTTGCATCATGTCCTTTTCTGATGTTGACAGGAGCAACATTATCGCCAGGTGTTGACGCTGTCAACATCGAGCCGATAAAAAGTCGGTATGAAAAAGTCAGTCACACCTGCGACAGTCCCGGACAAGGCCGCCTATCATCACGGCGACCTGCGGCGCAGTCTGCTGGACGCCGCGCTCGGACTGGTCGAGTCACACGGAGTGCAGGGATTTACGCTACGAGAAGCCGCCCGCGCGGCGAACGTATCGCACAACGCGCCGTATCGGCATTTCCCCAGTCGCACGCATTTGTTGATCGCGCTGGCGATTGAGGGGCAGGGGCATCTACTACAGGGACTACAAACCGCAGTGCGACGCGCGACCGATGCTCGCGAGCGAATCGTACGACTTGGTACGGCCTATATGGAATTCGCAATCTCTCACGCCGCCCATTTCCGCGTCATGTTTTCCAGCGACGTCGCCCGCAATCGGACCGCAGACCTGACAGCGGCGCAGAACGCCACCTTTGAGTTTTTTGAAAACGAGCTGCTCGCGACCGAACAAGGCGGTCTCATTCGTCAAGGTGCCGTTCAAAACCACGCGCTGGTCGGCTGGTCAGCCCTGCACGGGGCCGCAATGTTGGTCCTGGACGGAGTCCTCGACAACACGGCCATCGCAGCACGCCGCAAGCCGCGCGAGATGGCGCATTTGATCATCGAGACGCTGCTCACAGGAATTCTCGCGCCCGATTGACGCGACGATCGCGAAATTCTACAACCAAACCAAACCAAACGTATCTGGATCGAGGGATTTGACACCGAAAGGAAATGGAGGAAGAAGCGGAAAGAGAATGCTCAAGCCTGGAAGGTCTCGGTCGAGCAACTGCAGGCGAACGGTTACAACCTGGGCGTGAAGAACCCGCACGACGCCGGCGGAGACGCGGTTGACGCCGATCAGTTATTGGCCGATTACCAGTTATTGTTGACTGAGTTGCAGGGGACTCGGGATCGGTTGAAGGACGAATTGATGAAGGCCTTGGAGCGATGAAAAAGAAAGCCTTGAGCAGGTCGAGCCAAAAGACATCCTCATCGACGAGCGCAAGTCGGGCGGGATTAGATTCGCTCGTTGTCGAAGTTCGCAGCCTCGTCCATTCGGCTCGGCACGCCGCCGCGACCGCGGTTAACACTCTGCAAGTCCAGACCAATTTTGAAATTGGCAGACGGATCGTGGAGCATGAACAACAGGGTACAAAGCGCGCCAGCTACGGCACCGAACTGCTCAACGGGCTGTCCGCCGAACTGACGCAGGAGTTTGGTTCTGGTTTTTCGGCCACCAACCTCAAGCTGATGCGGCAGTTTTTTGTGGAATATTCCGGGCGAATTGGTCAGACACTGTCTGACGAATCCTTCCCGCGACGCCGAATTGGTCAGACAGTGTCTGACCAATCTGTCAAACCGAAAGGCCTTCGAGCTAAGTCGAGTAATGCCACAAATCGGTTTACGCTCAGTTGGTCTCACTATGTCTTGCTGCTCACCATTTCGGATGACAACGAACGCCGCTTCTACGAGATCGAGGCGACAACTGAGAACTGGTCTCTGCGGGAACTGAAACGCTAGCGGGGAGCCTGTCTTTACGAGCGTCTCGCCCTCAGTCGCGACAAGAAAGGCGTCCGTCGGCTTGCGGAAAAAGGTCAACTCATCCAACGACCAGAAGACATGCTCAAAGAGCCAGTTGTGCTTGAGTTTCTTGGCCTAGATGAAAAAGCCGAGTACTCCGAGTCAGACCTCGAAACGGCGTTGATCAACCATTTGGAGCATTTTCTTTTGGAACTTGGCAAGGGCTTCCTGTTTGAGGCACGACAAAAGCGATTCACGTTCGACGAAGACAACTACTTCCTGGACCTCGTGTTTTACAACCGGTTAATGCGTTGCTACGTTTTGATCGACCTCAAACTCGACAAACTGACACACCAAGACTTGGGGCAGATGCAGATGTACGTCAATTATTACGACCGGCACGTGAGGCTCCCAGACGAGAATCCAACCGTGGGTTTGGTGCTGTGCAAACAAAAAAAGGCCGCCGTCGTCGAGTTGACATTGCCAACGGATTCCAACATTCACGCTCGGCAATACCAACTCTATTTGCCATCCAAGAAGTTACTCCAGCAGAAACTTCTCGAATGGACGCGCGATGAACAGGAGCACTCATAACGCACGATGCGCTCTTGGATTATAATTGCTGGTGATTTTCGTAGCAAATCGGTGACGACGCGGGATACGACAGTGAATATCAGCATAACAACCAAAGAACGAAACAACCCCCTGGAAAACCAAGGGGTTGATCACGCTTGCGACTGCTTCAATCGAACCGGTTGATTCAGATTGAATCCAGTAGCGGAGAGAGGACTCGAACCTCCGACCCGCGGCTTATGAATCCGCTGCTCTAACCAACTGAGCTACTCCGCCAAAATCTTCCCGCTTGTGACTGGTGAAGCTGCATTATATCGACTCCTCAGAGCGAGAAAAGGTTCACCAACGGATTTCTGAAAAGTTGGCTGACAATCGCGTGAAGGGCTCTGCCTTACTGTTACACAGGCGGCGTAAGTGCCTGTTGCACAGAGTGTTGTGGTGAATTGCCGCGACTGAGTCCAGATGGGGGTCGAGGTTCAGCGTGGTCACCATGAACCGGGTTGGCGGGCGATCTTGATCAAATCGGATGAGAATCGTGCGGATTTTCCGATCAGGTTCGGGTGGGAGAGGTTTCCAGAGAGGACACGATTGAGCCTAAGATCCCTGCATTCTGCCACACATTATTCTGTCTGTTCCTCCCCATCATCCTGCCCCTCAATGATCCTGCCAAATCCTCGATTGAAGACGCCCTAAAGTGAGATTGGTCGTCCTGTTTGACTTGGACTCAATAACGGGACACTTACGAGCAGCGTCACCGGCCCCAGGTTCGTAGTTGTCATGGAATCTGGAATCGGATGCTCGCGCGTTCCGGCTGATCGTGATCGTGATTTGTCCCAGACCTTCGTCCAGCAGAACGAGTCGGAGGCTCGCGAGTTTGCTCAGGCTTGCATACACTGGCGGATTGTGCCTGTCGCGAATTCTCAACTCAGTTTCAGGAGTGCGCTCATGTCCGTTTCGATGCCTCGTTCTGTTTTCATTGCAGCAACCTTGATGTCGCTGTTTTCGTCCGCCGCTGTCGGGGCCGAAGATGCCAAATGGGTCCCGTTGTTCGATGGCCAGTCGTTGGCCGGCTGGGAGAAAGTTGGAAACCAGGCAAGCGTCTGGGAAGTCAAAGATGGCGAGATCCGTGGATCGGGTGTAGCATCGATGCTGGTCAGCACGAAAGGGCCGTACAAAAACTTCCGCTACCGGGCCGAAATCAAAATCAACGACGG
>JAQGHT010000941.1 GCA_028291565.1 Planctomycetaceae bacterium
CAAATAGGCGTGCAGCGTTTGCTCCGTTCGATCGGGTGGCCAAACAGTCCAGATCCAAACCCGCCTGCCAAGTCCCAACGTCAAAATCACGAGGGCCGGCCACCAGCGGGGATGCGTCACACGCGCAGTTCCAGTTTGAGGGGTGGTTTGTTCTGCCATGGGAGGGAAATCGTCCAATCAATGGGGTGTCACCGCGACTTTACTCGTCTGAGGCAGCAATTTGGCCTGGATTTCCGCCAGGACATCGACGTGTTCGCCGGCCACATCTTTGGTTTCTGTAGGATCCGTTTTGAGATCGTACAGCACAAACTGCGAACTTCCCGGCAGGCGAATGGCTTTCCAGTCTTTCCAGCGAACAGCAAGTCCCGCAGTTCCATTCTGGGGTTCCCATTTCAAGAAGCGAACCGGCATCGGAGCATTGGGTTTCAAATGAGGCAATAACGATTGCCCGGTTTTGATTTGCGGCATTCTGGCGACATGTGTTAATTGATAAATCGTGGGCGCCAAATCCCACGTGGCAGCGACTGCAGGGATCGACTTTCCGGCTGGAATCGCACCCGTTCCACTGATGATCAACGGAACACGCAGCCCCCCTTCGTAAAGATCTCCATGACGCCCGCGCAATGCTATTTGTCCGTCCGCGGACGATACGGGGACCTCTGCCGGATCTCCCGCAGTGTCGCTCGTGATGATCACGACGGTATTCGACAGTTGCTTCAAGTCCTGCAGTCGTTGGATGAGTTTGCCGATGTCATTGTCCATTCGGGTAATGGCCGCAGCTCGAATCTTGACTGAGTCCGGCCAAGGTTTGTCTGCATAATTGTCGAGCTTCGGAACGGTCCGGCGAGTACCCGGAACCGAAAAGAAATACTGCAGAAACACAGGCCGCTGGTGAATGTTGCGTGAAAGAAACGCGGCAGCTTCCGACGTAAAGAAGTCCTGCCCATACTGGCCTTGCTTACCATCCGCGTTCTTCAAGAGACGTAATTGGGTGCCGGCCTGGCTGACAAATTCCGGATAGGGTTGAGGTTCATCGGCCGGACCGTACGTGCCGAGCCATTGCAGGTAGCCATTTCCTTCCGGATCGGCAGGACCATTGGCACCCATGACACCCCAAGGTCCGTAGACTCCAGGCGTATACCCCGCCTGCCACATGACTTCAGCCATTGTGACATCACTGGATTGCAAGGCGGCAGAGTCTTGGAATCGGACAGTCGCCGAATCGGGACGCGGGCCAGCGACGAGACACCATCGCGCATCTTGGCTGACAGGACTGGCCGCATACGCCTGAGTAAAACGGACTCCCGATTTGGCGAGTCGGTCGATGTTTGGAGTCAGGATTTCGGATGGCCCGTAACACGAGAGATCCGACAAACATAAATCGTCGGCGATGATCATGACAATGTTTGGCGACCCGGCGCCACGTAGCCGCTGCTGCCGGAATGCTTCACGCATCGCATCTTTATTTTGCCGTTTGACGTTGCTGAGTATGTTGTCGGCCTCTTCCATCTGATCGCGAATTGAGCCCTTCTGTTCATCCTCAAGAGGAGTGCTATTCAGAAGTTGAGTCAACCCTCGAACCAGTCCTGTTTTCGCCGCAGGTCGACTCGCGTCCGGCTGGATGACTTGAATGCCCAGATTTTCTTTGGGAATAGGAGCGTCGACAGCAGTATCCGCTGCGGCATCACCTGCGGGTCTACCGGGCGGCGCCATTGCGACAACCGGCGGATTTGCAGGGGGATTCCCAACCAGCAAGGGATTTTGCTCGCAACCGCTGACCGCAAAACTCCCCAAACAGCACAAAACAACGGTCAAATTGCCAAACTGGCCCATCGCTTGAAATGGGACGGGACTTTGCAGGGTGAGAAGTGTGGAATACATGTTTGTCTCTCGACGAAATGTTGACGCAAACCAATATTCACCGTTATCGCCATCCGCTCGAAAACTTCGTGAATCCCCGTCCGATTCCAGGACTTTTACTGATGGTACGCGTTAGGTAGATTTCGGAAATTTGTGTTGATTCAGGCGGGTTATTATTAGAGGGTTTCACCGTACGTCTATTTGGTAGCTCAAGTCGTGAGACGACGGGCGAGTGCCTTGAAGCGCCCCAATTCTCACGAATCTTGCAATAAAATGGATGCATCTCGGGGAACCCCGCCACCGGGCTATGCACTACTCCTTTTCACGGAATGGCCCACCACGATGGAGGCGGGAGATCAGCGAAATGTGTCCAAAAATGAATGAAGTGCGATCAACGACATTCAGGAAAAACCGCGACACCCAAGTTTCAACCCTCTCACTTCTCAAACGGTGCACCAACTGGAGTGGGCGCCAAGTAACTTTACCATGCTCTTCCCAACTCGGCTCAAGTTATTGCGGTATACGGATTGTCCTTCCGACAAATCTCCCACTTCGCACCATGCGAAGTGTATAATCAGTCCAGATTCGCCAAATCGAGGCCCCAGGGGAACTCTGTAATGTTGACGTTGGGTTTCACAAATTACCGCGGCGCAGGATCGGTACTGACTGTGTATGCGGTCATTTTCGTTTTGAGTTTGGCTGCTCAGGGCCAGGAATCGGCGACCTCGCCCGAACAGCCTGCGGTGCCCGCAGAGGCTCCCGTTGAAGATGTCGAAATGCTTAAGAAAGCGGAAAAACCCGCTACAGCGACGCCCGCCACAGAAGCCAAAGCTGCGGACAAACCGAAAACCGAGGAAATCTCGGTAAAGGCACCGCAAACATCCGAAACGAAACCAGACTCGGAAGGCGAAGAGAAAACAGAAAAAAAGTCCGGCGCGGAAAAACCCAAGAAAGGCTTGCAGGAGACGTTACAAGAACAATTGCTCGGCAAAGCCCAGGCACAAATTGAGAATCCTGTGGAAACGATTCTGGAACGGATGCGAAGTGTTCAAGAGCGATTGGGCAAGACGACTACCGACAAAGAAACGCGACAGGAGCAGGCTCAAATCGTCCAGGAGATCGACAAATTGATCGACGCCTTGAAGAATCACAAGCCGCCCCCCCCGCAAAACTCTAGTTCAAGCCCCGACAGTCCACCCCCACCACCGATGGGTGGCAGCCCGGATGAAAATCAACAGGCCCGCGGAACGCCGCAGCCTCGGCCGCGAAACAGCCAGAAGCAGCAAGACAATCAGACTCAGCAAAAAGAAAAAGAGCGCGGTCAAAAACAAAAGCCGGAATCCGCGGGCCAGACCGAAAGCGTGGCCGATAAAGCGAAAGACTCGAACGGATCCAGCTCAAAACGTCCGCGTTCGCCCGAAGAAGAAGCCGCGCGTCAACGGCTGGCAAAGGACGTCTGGGGCCATTTGCCCCCCGCTTTACGTCAGGAGTTGCTGAATATTTTCAGCGAAAAGTATATCCCGAAATACGACGACCAGGTCCGCCGCTACTACGAGGCACTCTCGGAGGAAAATCGCGGAGAATAGGCCGCGGCAAGTTCAGACTTGCCAGCCAGTCATTTCTTTAGTACCTCATCATCAATGCCTGAAATTACTTCTGAGAAGTCTGCTTCCCAGCCCATCAGCGTTCTCGGAGTCTTGGGCGACATTCACGCTGAAGACACATCCCTGGAGGCGGCTTTAGCATTTCTTGATTCGAAAGGTATCGTCGATATCGTGTCCGTCGGCGATATTGTGACGGGGCCCGGTGACGCGAATCGCTGCTGCAGGATGTTGGAAAAGCGTCAAATCCCCACCGTGCGCGGAAACCACGATCGCTGGTACTTGCGTGACGACATGACCGATCTCCCACATTTTACGCGACGTTCGCAAATGTCGAGCGTTGCTGAGAAGTTTCTGGAGCAACTGCCGGTCAGTCGAGAACTGCAAGTTGTTGGTGGCGCCGCGCAACTTTGTCACGGATTCGGACGACATGATATGGCCGGTGTGCTGCCAACCGAATCGGAATCAGCTGCGAGATCGAACCGTGAACTGCATGAACTGCTGACTTATCACCGATACCGGTTTGTGATCAATGGGCACACGCACCATCACATGGTGCGCACCTTCGATGACATGACGATCATTAACGCCGGAACACTTCGCCGGGACCATCAGCCTTGCCTGACGATCATTGATTTTTCACAGGCGAAGGTCAACTTTTTCAAGATTCGCAATCTGACAGAAATTGAACCGTGGGAAGAAGTCTCGCTGGAATACTGGAATGCAATTGACTGAGGAAGTTGTGCGCGAATGCTTTTCGCGAGCAGGAGGTCCGCACGACTACTTGGCTCCCACTACCTTGTCGGCTTCCAAGGCAATCGTCTCATAGGCTTCATCCCGGAAGCGATAGCCCACTCCTCGGACGGTCTCCACCAACACTGCGCGTGGCCCGAGTTTTTGTCTCAGTGATCGCACGTGAACGTCGATCGTTCGCTCAAACGCATTCGCATCTTCGCCCCGTGACGCGTCCATCAATTCATTGCGGTTGAAGGTTCTGCCAGGTTGCCGAAGCAGCGTCCAAAGCAACTTGAATTCGGTCGGCGTCAACGGCAGATCAACTTCTTCTACCGCCGCCCGGTGATTCACCCGATCGAGCGAGATTCCCTGCCGGCTGACCACGTCCACCGATTGTTCCTTGAGGTGCGGCCTCCGCAACAGGGCCTTGACTCGCTGTACAAGCGGCTTCATGTTAAACGGCTTGGTCACATAATCATCCGCCCCCATATTGAAACCGACAACTTCGTCGATTTCCTCTGAGCGCGCCGTCAACATCAAAATGGGGATCTCGCGCGTCCGAGCATCGCTGCGCAGCTGGCGGCAGACTTCGAGACCTTCAATCACGGGCAGCATCAAATCAAGGATTACCAGATCAGGTAACAAGCTTTGAACTCGCCGCAACCCGTCCTGTCCGTCATACGAACAGGTCACCTCGAAGCCTTCTTTTCTGAGTGCATAGGACAAGGGATCGCTAATCGATCGTTCGTCATCAATCACGAGAATGTGTTGGCTCGACATAGGATTTTATCGCCCGGGACAAAGGAATCGCCGCGTGACATCGACCTGCGGCGAAGTATTGCTGCTCACACCAGAATGAGTTGTGTCTACGAATTCTTGGGAATTCCGATGCCTTTTCTGTGCCACCTCGAAATCTTACGATTTCGGCTTCCTGATTTCACAGTTCGAAAACGGAGCCCATTTAGTTGTTTTACCACGCACGGTTAAGAACGAAACATTTGATCGCGGA
>JAQGHT010000947.1 GCA_028291565.1 Planctomycetaceae bacterium
GCAGCCAGACAACGTCCCCAGCATCAAATTTGACCGCCAGGCCGGGCCGTACGTCACCCGGACGTGGACGATTGACGGCTCCAAACAGAGTGGAAAAGCTTTCGCTATCGTCACTCTTTCCGTCACCATTTAGGTCGAATCGAATGGTCATCAAATCCAGAGGTAGCTTCAGGTCTTGATTCAAATCGACTTTCGCCAGTTCCGCTTCGGCCTCGACCAATCGTTTCTGAAAATCGGCGAAAACTTGTCGCACCTGTTGATACGTGACTTTTTGTGGGTCGGGGTTCATCGGGACAGGCATCCGCAGCACCGGAAGATTTCGGATATTGCCACTCAACGCCCCATAGCGGTACTGGTCCTGTCCGAGTTTTTCGATGGCCGACAGAACCTGCACGACCCCCAACGCGAAACGAGCCTGTGCATGCTTTGGCTCGGCTGTCAGACGCTCTTTGAGAAATGCTTCTGACGCGGCGAATTGCCCCTGCTGCAGATGTCTGGCGACGGTCGCTGAGATGTCTTCCGCACCGGCAGCAGGCTGTCCAGACGCAATGACAAACGCCAATAATAAAAGACTTGGTAACCAGCGAGCGACGGTGGACATAGCGGTCTCCTTGAGTGTGAATGGCAACTGGCGCTGCTTCGAAGGCGAAACCCGATGGCCGCAATCACGCACATTTCGGAAATCGACAAAATGATTTCCTTAAACCACTGGATCTGTGCAAATAATTATTCTCTGGATTGCGTGAATTCGAAGAAACTTCGGATTCGGCTGATCTCAAATCCGCTTCAACAGTCCATTTTCAATCTATCGAGAACGATAGTCAACCAGGCGTGACCAAACCTGTCAAATAAAATCCTGCTGATTACAAGCAATAGGCCGCACCTCACCGAAGTCATGTCAACACATAACGAGCGAATGTTTTGAGGCAAACTCCGTTCGAAATCGCAGTCAATCACCTCGGCCGGGCGGGGTCATTCCATCGGAAATGGTCGGTCAAAGGCCCTTTGGCCTGCGGCCAGCTCGTGTCTATGCTGTAGATACCAGCGAAAGGACTGCTCGGTTTCACACGCCGCCATTCGATTTTTTCTTGGTGCTAACAAATCTTCGCAACACTTTGAAATCAACCTCATACGGCCTTTCGACAGCCCTGGAGTGCGGTGGCTTGACACCGCCCTCCATTCGACGGAAATAGCGGCTCCCGAAAGTTCAAAGCAGAGTTCTTTCAATTCGAAGATGTTGTCGATCGGTACTTGAAGGATCAACATCGCCATTCCAATACAATGGCGTGCTGCCGACCAGCAGTCCTGCGAGGGGAGTATTTAGGAAGTCAGCAGTCGCGTCGCATGCGCGGCGTTATCACAGCTTCTTCGACAAGCACCTGCGACTTCAGCAAATCGCCAGCTCGACCCAACCGATCGAGCTGGGCAATCAATGACGGACGCGACGCGCGAATGGAAATCAGGGAGTACTTGTCGGAGCAAGAGGGGACGCCGCTGCGACAAATCCAATCGACGAACCATCTTTGATGACATGATCCAGCGCATGCCGCAGTGATTCACCGACTCCGCGCTGACGAATCGCATAGATTTGCGACTTACATCGAAACAGGGCGTCCACGATCTGGGGATCCCATTGACTTCCAGTTCCCTCGCGAAAGATCTCTTCAACGCGATGAATACTCATCGCTGCGCGATAGGGGCGACTCGTATGCATGGCACCAAGCGTGTCGGCAACAGCCAGTATGCGTGCGATCAACGGAATCGATTCACCGTGCAACTTATGCGGATATCCTCGACCGTCGTATCGTTCGTGGTGATAGAGCACCCCCGGAAGGAGGTGCTTGATAGCTTGCACTTCGGACAGAATCTGGAAGCCGATTGTCGGATGCTGTTTGATGTGTTCGAATTCTTCAGAAGTCAGCGTTCCTTGCTTCTGAAGCACAGAATCTTTGATTCCGATCTTGCCGATGTCGTGCAGCAGCCCAGCCAGGTAGATGTCGCTGAGTTCTTCGCCCTGCATTCCGATTTCACGCCCCAACTCGGCGGCGATTCGGCCGACACGCTCACTGTGCCCCATCGTATAGGGATCTTTCGCATCGATTGACGCAGTCAACGATCTCGTCAGGCTCACGAGCAGATCTTTCAATTCCTGATGCCTTCCACGATTCACAAAAGCTGGTGCAAAATCAGGAGCATGTTGCAATGCATCCGTGTAGGCTGCGATTGCTTCCAGCTTCTTTCCAGAGCGATCGAAGATGTAGCCACGATTGAAATGACCCCAGGCGAAACCAGGCTGTAGTCCAATACACATGCTGAAATCCGATGCGGCCAGCAATGCTTCGCCCAGGTCCTGATGACACAGTCCCCGCTCAAGCCAGGACCAATAATGCTGCTTGTCCAATTTCAACGCCGTGTTCAACTCCTTAACGGCCTCACGATATCCCTCGCGTGTTGGCGGACACGATCGGCCGTGCATTCCAGCATTGCCTTCAATTGTTCGGGAGCCATGTAGGCGATCGTATCACCAATCGAGGCTTCGCTCGGATCGCATTTAGTATCTTCTGAGACATTAAAATCCAGCAGCAGCGGTTGACCGTCCGCTCCAATCAAGACATTAGACGGTTTGATGTCGCGGTGCAGAACGCTTCGATCGTGGGCGCGTTGAAGGCCATCTGCCAGTTGCGCCACGATCCACACTGCGGTTTGAACATAACTCTGACGCTGCATTGCGAGCAACGTTTCCCAGACTGCGGAGTTCTCCACGACTGTGGCCGTTTGCTCCGACTTCGCTTCCGCGCATCGCTGCAAGGTTGATGGCAGCGGTCCCTGGGTTTTCTCGAGTGCATCGACGAACTCTGCTCCGCGCTTCGGCTGGTGAGTTCGCCCACGCAGACAATGCAAAAGTGTGGACAGGCTCAACCCTTCATCACAAGCACAAGTTCGGCTACTGGCAGAAACCTAGGTCGCGTTTCAGAGCCGGTCGACCGATTTTCCAAGAAAGTTGATAAATAGTAAGTACACAGTAGAAAGACGATGATCGCTTACTCGGCATGCATGATCGGAGTCAAAGGCTGAGATTGCCATCAGAAAGTGTGAAGCGAAAATGAGCAAATTGTCTCGAAATCAGAGAGATGCAAGGCAAGAACGACACCATCTCTGTCGTCTCGCATTGGAGATCTCCTGGAATCTCATTTTGAGACAAAACACGAGAGACATGGGGCACAGTGTGGTACGTTGCTGACAGGTGGTGATTTCACCACCTGTCGCAAGACTTTTTTCCGACATGTTTCGCTGATAATACGCCGCGATTTCCCAGGCAGGTCTGGACCGCGCTGACTGCAAATCACAGGGCCTTGTCGACGGAAAGTACTCGCCAATTGGGCACAAAATTCAGCCCTGCCAGACGCGGGACGAAACAGGATGAGTAACGGACTGGTGTTGACGTCATTCGCTTGTCGCAACTGGATACTGCGGCGATTATCCGATTTTCTGCTTCGTTTTTGAGCGAATGTGTCCTTTGCATCGGATTCATTGGCTGTGCCTTTGAGTGCACGTGCATGAAAATCGTCTACTAGACGCGACAGGACACAAACTGATAACATCAAACCTTGTTTATTGGTTTGAATGAGTCAAGGCTCACGCGAGTCCGAAATCAGTGATGCCCAAGGGCAATTTACGAGGCTGCTAGAACGGCTGCAGGGACGGAAAATGACCACAAAGACAACGCATCCGGACCAGAATCTCACATATTTCGCAAAGCACCTGAACCTTCGCGGAACGATTTGGATCAATGCGTTGTTGGTGGGGATCATTTTTGGCGGCCTGATCGTGATCGGATCGGCGACGAGAGGATCTGACCCCAACGTCAAGCCAACGCCGGAGAACCTCGGCACGAAGTTCTTCTCGCAACACTGTCAGGATTGTCACTCGGGACCCAAACCGAAAGGTGACTTCCTTTTAAATAGCCTCTCGCAGGATTTTTCCGACAAGGAAAATCGACAGCGGTGGCTGACTGTGGTCGAACAGATTAAGTCGGGGGCAATGCCACCGAAGGGGAAAGCTCGTCCTTCGGCGGAAGATGCGAAAACTCTGACAGACTGGATTAGTGGACGGGCAGCGTCGGAGGAGACCGCCCGAAATGCTCTTCACGGCCGCGTGGTCTTGCGTCGCTTGAATCGGGCCGAATACGCGAATACGGTCCGAGATCTACTGGGGGTCAACGTCGATTTAAGCGATTTGCTGCCGGTGGACACATCGACCAGCGGCTTCGACAACAGTGCGGAAGCGCTGCATACCTCTTCGTACTTGATGGAGACCTACCTGGAAGCGGCCGAAAGGGTTTTGGATGCGGCCATCGTCAACGGGCCGAAGCCCTGGCTGATCAACAAGAGATTCGATATCAGGGAAGAAAAGTCTGTTCAACCAAAGGGCAGCGTCTACCGCCACACGGACGACGGGGTGGCAATTTTCAGTTCCTGGGTTTCGGCCAATATTCAGGTCACACTGTGGAACTTCCGGACTCGCTTTCGAGGCAAATACCGATTCCGCATTTCCGCCCACGGATTTCAAACTGATAAGCCGGTCGATTTTCATGTGACGGCCGGCACGTTAACGGCCGTCACCGAGGAGCGGATCCTCGACTATTACTCCGTACCCGCCGACAAACCGACCGTCATCGAGTTCGTCGAACAACTGGAACCGCAAAACTGCATCCGGATCGTGACAGACGGACTGCGAGCGCTCCCTCCCGAAGTCGAGAAGGTGGGTGCCGAGAACTACAAGGGGCCGGGGTTGGTCGTGCAATGGGTTGATATTGAAGGACCATTGCTCGACGCCTGGCCGCCGGCCAGCCATCGACAGATTTTCGGAGATCTGAAACAGTCGCCCGCACCACGGTCAGATGCCCCAGATCGTAAAGAAGTTGTGTCACAACAACCAATTGTTGATGCCGAACGAATTCTTCGCGACTTCGCGCGGCGGGCGTTTCGGCGGGCGGTGACAGACGAAGGTATCAAGCCTTTTCTGGCCCGCGTTCGGAGAAAATTAGACCAGAAGTATTCGTTCGAACAGGCAGTTCGCGTCGGACTGAAAGCCGTGCTGGTTTCACCGAATTTCTTGTTTCTCCGTGAAAAGGCCAGCGCCGGAAATCATGCGGCCCCTCAAGCGGGTCAACCTCCTGTGGCAAAGCCGACGGCACTTGACGATTTCGCACTGGCCAGCCGGCTGTCTTATTTCCTGTGGAGTTCGATGCCCGACGAGGAATTACTCACGCTTGCAGAACAGGGCAAACTGCGGCGGGGGGACACACTCCGATTACAGGTCGAGCGGATGCTGAACGATGCCAAGGCAAAATCCTTCACCGAGAATTTCACAGGTCAGTGGCTGAGTCTCCGAGCAATCGACTCGACAATGCCCGAACGGATGTTGTATCCCGAATATGATGACATTCTGAAAGTCTCGATGGTCAAGGAGGCCCTGTTGTTCTTCGACGAAGTATTGAAACACGACCTGAGTCTGACGAACTTCGTAGCCTCGGACTTCTCGATGCTTAATGGGCGACTGGCGACACACTACGGCATACCGGGCGTGGATGGGCTGGAGTTTCGCAAAGTGGCGTTGCCGCCGGAGAGCCACCGCGGGGGTGTCATGACGATGGCGGCCATTCTGAAGGTGACCGCCAATGGAACCACGACCTCGCCCATTCTGCGTGGCGCGTGGGTACTCGACCGCATCTTGGGGATGCCGCCTCCCAAGCCGACCGTCGACGTCGAGGCTGTCGAACCCGACATTCGCGGCGCCACCACAATCCGCAGTCAACTGGCCAGACACCGGCAAAATGGTGATTGCGCGAGCTGCCACTCCAAAATCGATCCGCCTGGTTTCGCCCTTGAAAGTTTTGATGTCATCGGCGGTTGGCGGGAACATTATCGAAAAATCAACGAGGGAGAACCAACCACCATCAATGGCAAGCGGGTTCGTTATTTGAACGGCCCACCAGTCGACGCGGCCGACGTGTTGCCGGACGGACGGAAGTTTCAGAACATCGACGAATACAAACAATTGCTACTCAATGACAAGGACCAGCTGGCCCGTGCGATGACGATGAAGCTGCTGAGCTACGCCACCGGCGCAGCCCCCACCACAGCCGACCAACCCGAGATCAACTCCATCGTCGCTCGAGTCCGCGAACAGAAATATGGGTTTCGATCGCTGATTCATGAAGTAGTACAAAGTGCGATTTTTCAGAATAAATAATCATCACGAGAATCGAATTCTGGTAAACTTACTGACATGCAAATCGATCTGCGTGAAGTCGATCCACGAGAATTGCGTGTTCCACCATCCTGGCCGCAAGGAGCCGATCCTGGAAAGCTGCAAAGGCTGCAAAGACAGATTTCGAAGTTCGGAGCTTGCCGAATCGGAATGCCTCCGATATGGGTGTTCGAAGCATTGGACGGCGTCTTGGTGATTTACAACGGGGTGACTCGTGCGACAAGGATCGCGAAGTTGGCACCAGGAACCACGGTCACTGTCGAAGTCATTGGTCAAATCCGCAAAGCTCACTCGAATTCCGCAAGAATTGGAGAACTGCTTCCATGATCCCGCCGATTCAACAAACAATCGTGGACAAACTTTTGGAGTTATGCGACTTGTCCCCAGACATCCGAATGGGACAGTTGCTGGCAAATCTGGGTTTCCTCTCTGAGGAATTCGCAAATCAATCCTTATGGGACATTGAGGACGAGCAGTTTCTGAAAGTGATCGAGATGCATCACGATCAATTGACGAAACGGCAGGTCGCGATCGCCCAGCAGTCGGTTGAATCCGATAAGGAACGGCCAGCCGTTTCACAACGTGTGTGAAAAGATCAGTCAACACCCCACTTCGGCCATGAGTGAATCCGAAACTGACCAAGTCACGAATTCACGTCATTTCGTGCCAGCACTGAGGTCATAAGTCACTGGCAATCGCGCAACCAACTATTCGCAAACATCGACTTTGCAAACAATGGAGTTCACTGTTTGATCTTCGAAGCAGGCATGGAATTACTGTTCCTTTGAATACTTACCCCGAATGGGTTTCGTCCCATAGCCCAGGGTTGCCGCGCCTCGCGGCTACCCTGGGCTATGGAACCGTTTTCGAACGACAGAATTTGAGCAACGGGTGTACGTCATGAAATTTGAACGCAGAACTTTTCTTCGGGCGGCCGGCATTTCGCTGGCGCTCCCCTTATTTGATTATCTTCTGCCGCGAACCAGCGCCGGTGAAAAGAAACCGCCGGTGCCGCGTCGCATGATCTGCGTCTGCACGCCGCTGGGATTGCACCCCACCAATTTCTTCCCTGAAAAACCGGGGAAAGACTACACGCTCACGCCTTACTTGGACTTGCTGAAAGACTTCCGTGACGACTTCACTGTCATTTCCGGATTGTCGCATGCGGGAATGAGTCCGGGTTTCGCCCATCAGGCCTCAGCCAGTTTTCTCACGGGCGTTCCCGGTGCGGGGCGGCCCGGCTTTCGCAATGCGATCTCACTGGACCAGTTCGCGGCTGACCACATTGGTAGCCAAACCCGCTTCCCGACCCTGACGTTGTCGGGCGAAGGGGCCGGTCTGTCCTGGACCCGAACCGGCGCACTCGTACCGGCAGCCACGTCACCGGCAAAGGTGTTCGCCCGCCTGTTCCTTGAAGGCCGTGCCGACGAAGTTCAGAACCAGGTGCGCCGTCTTGAAGACGGCCGAAGCATCCTCGACGACGTCCGCGATCAGGCGAATTCGTTACGGTCTGACCTTGGAACCGACGACCGCGAGAAACTCGACGAATACCTCACCAGCGTCCGCGAGCTCGAGCAACGGCTGGTCAAAGATGAAACCTGGGCCAAGACTCCCAAGCCCAAGGTAAATGTCGAGCCGCCCAAAGATATTCCCAATGCGGCCGATCTGATCGGCCGCACGCGGTTGTTGTTCGACCTGTCCCACCTGGCCTTACAAACCGATTCGACGCGGCTCATTACGATCATGCTGGCCGGCTCGACCTACGCGCCCCCGATTCCAGGCGTGAACCTGGGCCATCACGATTTGTCGCACCACGGCAAGGATCCGGGTAAGCTGGAGCAACTTAAGATCGTTGAAGTGGAGACCATGAAGACGGTGCGCGATCTGCTGTCGAAGCTCAAGCAGACGAACGAAGACGGAGCGAATCTGCTCGAGCGAACGACAGTGTTTTTGGGCAGCAATCTCGGCGACGGAAGCAGCCATTCCGTGAAGAACCTACCGGTCCTGCTCGCGGGAGGCGGATTCAAGCACGGTCAACATCTCCCCTTTGATCCGCAAAACTCGCCGCCGTTGTGTAATCTTTATGTGAGTATGCTTCAGAGGCTGGGCATCGAGACCAATCAGTTCGGTTCCAGCACCGGAACACTCACGGGGTTGGAAGCGATCGGCTGATTTCTTGGCAGCAGACGCACCGGCCCGTCGCTTGAATCGGCTATACACCATAAACGTGCGGCGCACGTATGACACACAAATCAGTGGAAATTGAGAACGCTATGCCCACTGATCCAGACATTTCAATTCGAGGGGTGTTTTGTCTCATTGGTGCGATCCTACTTGCACTCCTTACGTTTATTGGCTTGGCAATAACCGTGCTCGGAATGCAGATCGGCGTATATGTGGCTGTCTCAGAGCTGGTCCTGATCATTGGATTCGCTGTCAGTTCTTGTTTCAGCTGGCTGTTCCTTCGCCGAGTCGGCCGTCGCAGCTCGCAAATCGACAGCAGTGAGACTTGACAACGGTCAGGGTCGTCCACTTGCGACTCGGAACCGAATCGTTTGAATTCGGCACGATGCTGCTACTTCGCTTTCCGAGTTGATGTCACTCCGCTTTCTGAACGCTTCTTGACAGGCGTCGGTTTTTTGACTTCCGTCTTCTCGCGTTCTGCAGCTTGCAATTTGGCAACGGCAACGATTTCAATTGCTGCTCGTAGTTGAGAGACCGTGAAGATTGGCTCTTTCGTGGTTTCGTCACCGGGAATACCGAATTTCGAGAGATTTGCCAATTGTTCGAGGCTCAGTTTGTCAGTCAGATGCCAAGTCGCGGCCTGCGCCACGGAATATGACATTTTACCGGTACCATAAAGCCGCACAGTTTGTTGCAAGACCTTATCATCGGTGTAGTCTTCCAGGGGAGTCAACCGGTAGGTCATTTTCGGCATCGGATCAGGCCGTCCATAGTTCAAACAAACCGATTGAAATGGGACTTGCGCCACCTTCAATGGAGGAATTGAAAAGAATCCGCCGCCCATGCCACCCATTCCTCCGCCACCCATTCCGCCCATGCCTCCACCCCCCATGCCCATTCCGCCCATGCCTCCACCACCCATGCCCATTCCGCCACCCATCGATTGTCCCATCATACCGCCGCGGTTCATGCCTCCCATGCCACCCATTCCTCCACCGCCCATACCTCCCATACCCATGCCCCCCATGCCTCCCCCAAATTGCTTAAGAACATGGACACCGACGAATGCCTCTGGCATGATGATTGTCAGCGGCCTATTTGTCTTGTTCTCGATGAAAACATTACCACCATTAATGTCATTCGCGATCATGCGGGCTGCAATGGAACCGTCGTCGATTCCCGCAAACAGTTCAATTTTTTCCGCGGATGAATTCAACGGCAGGTTTCGTATCGCAATCGGCACCTTTCCCGCGCCGACAATTTGAGTTACCGCGACTAATGCAAAACAGCCGCAAATCAGTCCAGTCCTGGAGTTCGATGCCAATCGCAGAAAATTGGAAAACATTGGAGCGGTCTCTTTCTGTCTAAGGTTTTGCTAAATCTGCAGCCAGTAGCGCAAAATTTAACTGGAGGTTTTTAGTGTCACTTTAAATTTCGTTCACTTCCAGTACAATCACGACACAATCGTAGCGTGGGAAAACTCATGCATTCGGAGAACGCGAGTCATCGTTGAACACAAGCCATACACAAGTAGTTTGATTCATTCACATCAAGCCTCCAGGAAATGCCGCCCCCCGCAATCGGAAGTTAGCGTCCACGCAGGAGCCAGTTGATCAGCCAAAGTAACAGCATGACAAGCTACTGCACGCGAACGACACGAAAACTACTGCCGCAGAAACGGTACGATGGCGGGCCACCAAAGCGTGCCGCACAGCGCAGATTCACAGGAGTCGAGGTAAAGCCACCCCCTCGAAGAACGCGAGACGAGCCTGTTGCCGGACCTTGCGGATCGTCGGCGGGTGAGTTGTGATAGTAATCCTCGACATTACAATCTGAACACCATTCCCAAGCGTTGCCGTGCATGTCATACAGGCCGAAGTCATTTGGCCGGAATCTTCCAACTGGAGCCGTCCAGGCATGTCGGTCACGTTGTGAAAGAAAGGGAAACGGAATCGGCGTATCGGTTTTCATCCCATGTTGGCCAAATGATGCAATCGTGGCATTGGGCCACAGCACTTTTCGATCCATGTCGGCCGCATTTGCGAAGCTGATTAGCTCCTCAGGTTCGTCACCGAAATAGTACCGACTACTCGTACCCGCTCGGCAGGCATATTCCCATTCCGCTTCTGTCGGTAATCGGTAAGTCTGTCCTTCCTTTTCGCTCAACCATTTGCAGAATGCTACGGCGTCGTTCCACGACGCATAGACGACCGGATGATTGATGTCGGTTCGCCATCCAACGCGATGCCAGGGCCGAAAATGAGTCGATTCAATCAGGCGACCATTTTCGTATCCCCAACTTGGCTTATGATCGCGTTCCGCTTCGATCTTGTATTTCGAATCATGATAGAATTTTAGAAACTCGCCAAAAGTGACTTCGAATTGCCCCAAAAAGAACGCCTTTGTTATGCGTACCTTATGTCGCGGGAGTTCACCATTCAGCCAGCTCGGATCACAATAGGCAAACTTGGCCAAAGTATTCTCACTGTCCTCTTCAGCTCCCATCAGGAATTCTCCGGCGGGAATACTGACTAATTTCATGCCAATCGAGTTGGTGATGACGTGCGGCTCGGTCGCGCAAATCACAAGCGGCGTCATGCAAATCAGAATTGCGACGATCGTTGTCGAGTAGGTTTTTCTCGTCACTGATGTTCCAGGCATGGTCGCTATTCCTCGAAGCGCGAAGCCAATTGACGCAATCGACAAGACTACGGCAAGAGAAAGTTCGTATTGATCGAAACCGAAGTCAATGTGCGGAACTTATATCGCGAGCAGTATAAATCCCACGTTTTATACGGGTGTCCCTTTCTGGGAATTAGGCGGCCCGATGAGGCAACGGGACGTCATGAATGAGGCCAGCCGCGGTCAGACTGGCGTTTGTGCTTTGATGATCCTCAGCTTCGCTCTCAGCGTCGGGCGGCTGATCCCAAGGATTTCAGCTGCTCGTGATTGGTGTCCCTCGCTGGCCTGCATCGCACGTGCGACGATGAGGCTGTCAAACTGCAAAAGTGCCCTTCGATAGAGATCCGAATGCCTGTCACGAAAAAGTCGCTCGATGTACTCATTAAGCCCCTGCCATGTCGAATGAGCCAAAAAGTCCAGATTGGCCGGCACGTCGGCCACGTCGGTGTCTTCAGTTTGCAATTCCGACGGCAGGAATTCCGGCAACAACGTGGTTCCCGTCGACGCAATGAGAGACTCGCGAATCACACTCTGAAGTTCGCGAACGTTACCGGGCCACCTGTATCGCTGCAAACGGTCCAGTGTTTCTGTAGCGATAGACTGCACAGCTGTTCCGATTTGGCGATTGTATCGAAACAAGAAATAATGGGCCAATTCAGCGATGTCTTCTGTCCGCTCGCGTAACGCAGGCAGGTGCAGCACAACACCACGCAAGCGGTAATATAAGTCACGACGGAATTTGCCAGTTTCAATCATGGACTCCAGGTTCTGATTCGTCGCTGCGATGACTCGAACATTGACTGACAGCGTCTCGTTTCCACCGACCCGTTCGAATTCACCTTCTTGAAGTAATCGCAGGATTTTCGCCTGCGTGGAAAGTGGCATGTCTCCGACTTCGTCCAGTAAGACGGTCCCTTGATTACACTGTTCAAATTTGCCGATTCGCCGCTGGTCGGCACCCGTAAACGCCCCTTTTTCATGGCCGAATAATTCACTTTCCAGCAATGATTCGGCAATTGCCGCACAATTGATGGCCAGAAACGGAGAACCGTCACGTCGGCTATGTTGATAAACAGCTCGAGCCACGAGCTCTTTTCCAGTTCCACTTTCGCCGAGAATCAAGACATTGACGTCCTGGGCCGCGATCCGGCCAATCTGCTTACAAATCAACTGCATCGAAGCACCTGTGCCGATCAGGCGGTCAGATGTTTCTGGCGGAGTTTCGACGACATCTACTGTCGTCGGGACGTTCATGAGACGGCTGATCTTGAAGGCTTGATCGACGACCTGCTGCAATTGTGGCAGATCCAACGGTTTCACGAGATAATCCAAAGCTCCAATTTTCATTGCCTCAATTGCGGTGTCAGTCGTGCCGTGGCCAGTGATGAACACGACGAGGCATCGCGGATTGATGGACTTGATTTTCTGAAAGACATCCATACCCGACTCATTGCCCAACTTGATGTCGAGCAACACCAGATCAGGCGATTCGTCACGAACTAACTGCAATCCATCAAGTGCATTTTCAGCTGTGAGAACTCGGATTTCGCCTCCGGATAGAATCTCAGAAATCGCGAAGCGGATGCCCGCCTCATCGTCGATCACCAAGAGTGTATTCATCATTGGACCTTGATAGTGAGATTTCGCAGAGACTGCGAAATGACGAACCCGAGTTCTAAATCGCAGGCAAGGACACGCGGAATATCGCTCCGCCTTGAACGTCATTTTCAGCGAAGATTGTTCCATGATGTTGGTCGACGATTCGTCGTGAGACGGCCAACCCCAATCCTGTGCCACGGTCTTTCGTTGTCGCGAATGGTTCAAATAGCCGTTTTTGAATCATTTCCGCGATTCCGGGTCCCGTATCATGAACTTGAATCGATACGGAATGACAATCGTCTTCGTGTGCAGCAGTGACTAATATCGTTCCACCATCCGGCATCGCTTCCAGTCCATTGATCAACAGATTGACAAAGACCTGGTTCAACTGTGCAGCATCGGCTTGAACGAGCAGTGGAAGGGCTCCGATGGAAGTAGAAACTTTCACATTCTGCTGCTCCGCGCGCCCCAGAACAAGGTTGACAGCCCGTTGAATCGTCTCTCGAACATCATATTCGCTGCGGTGGAGTTGTGGCGGACGCGAGAAATCAAGAAGTCCCTGAATTGTCGATTCCATTCTGGCAATCTCATCGAGAATCAGGTGCAGCTTGCTGTCAGAGAGAGTCTCAGAGATCCCGCGTTGCGCCGCGTGTTGCAACAACAATTTGACGGAAGTCAAAGGATTTCGTAATTCGTGAGCGACTCCGGCTGCCAGTTCCCCGACTGCTGCAAGCCGCTCAGACCGAAGCACTTCATGCCGCGCGTTTTGCAATTCGTCATTGACTTGGCGCACTCGTGCCACAACCAGCTCGACCTGCGAACGCAAGGCATCAAGGCCCTGTTTGTGATCGACATTGACGGCTCCCAATGCGGTCTCGCCATCGGTCGCATCTCGCAAGGTGACAGTGATCCTGGCGACCGTCCAATGCAACCGTCGGGCCATCCACCATCCATATGCGATTCCCAAAACTTGTCCGACAAACTGCACGCTCGTGCGTGCGGCCAGAACACTTCCGTTCGTGCTTTCTCGTTTTCTCGCCGACTCCTCAACCAAGTGCTGATTGATCTCACGTAGCTGCTGCGCGGTTTCCACCAAATGATTCGTCGCACGGGAAATCGCTGCGGCATCCGCTGGCTGTCCCGTTGCCACGGGTTCGAAGGAACGACTGCTAAAGCTTTCCAAAGTCTGCCGATAATTCGCGACCTGATCATCGAGACGATTCGCGAGAACTCTTTCCGCGTCGGTCAATGCAAGCTCGTGTAAAGAGTGAACCTCTCGCTCCAACGCAGTGACCATTTCCGGCAGTCGACTCTTTCGGACCCGCAAGTTATCTTCGGGAGAGAAGACCATCGCGACTGTTTGCCAAGCCGCTTCCTGGACTCGACCGGCAGCCTGAATTGCGGCAACATTCTCTGCGAAAACACGTTGATATGACTGATCAAGCCACTGAATATAATAGGTTGTCGAACAACTGACCAAGATCCAGGCGACTGTAATCACAATCGTCGGCAATACGATTCCTTTCCACATCGTCTCATTTTCCTGAGCCAGAGTATTCGGGCATTTCAACCCCTGATTCCTGCGAGCACGGAACTGACTTGTGCAACAATGATGCCAGTCCAAAACGATCGTGGCGAGTCGCTCAATCTGCCCAATCCGAACCGTAATTTCGCTTGTGAAGAAGGTTGTGAGCGAAACGACCTTTCCGCGTGGAAAGAATCTTGCCACTCATTGGCAATACTAAGACTTCTCTCGCAAAAGAGAACAGCGTAACTTCAAAACCGACGAGCGGGGTGGCGGGGGATTCGCGAATCGTCTCCAATGCTCGTCAGAATTTGGCCTGCTGACTGTGTTCTGGTAAAATAGAGTCGCCGTGGTGACAAAATTCGTTTTTAAGCTTCGCGGATTGGGAAGCGGCGTGGAATCACCTGGAGATGGGGATCGCGACCTGGGTTTGCGTGAGTTCTTAGTTTGACTTTGGCCACCTTGCGTGGACGGCCTGGCGCAAATTCGTTGGCAAATCAGAAATACTCGGTGATTTAAAAGACCTACCGATTTAAAGGTGCCTCAATAATCCAAACTGGATTTTGAAACACAGAGAAACAGAGCGCACAGAGGCTTTCCAGTGAGATTTCTCTGCGCCCTCTGTACCTCTGTGTTTCAAATTTCGAGCATTGGTCAATCAACCTGTTTGGCAACGTGGCCAAAGTCGAATTCAGTGGGGATGCAAGTCATAGGTCGACTTCGACGGAACTTTGTATCCAATTGGATACAAAATGGATCCTCGCCAATTGGGTACAAACTCGGTTCCTCGCCAATCGGGTACCAGATTCACATCATTGACGTGATCATCAATCCTGCAGTCGCGACCTCTGTGGCGTTCTCGATGCTCGCTCGAATCGCATTTACGCATGCATCATTGTATGATTATACCTCTGAGTTCTTCAGAGACATTCGACTTCTACATGCTTTCCACTGATTACGTTCGACAAACCGGCTCCCAGCGCTCAGGGAATCACGTGATATGTCTGAAACGGTCCAACTTCCGCGCACCATGGTCGATTGGCTTCGTGTCTTCGGTCCCGGCGCGATCATGGCTTCACTGACGATTGGTACCGGGGAATTGATCTTCTCCACTCGCGGCGGTGCGTTGTTCGGATATCACATTTTGTCCGTCTTCGCGCTGACTTCACTGCTCAAATGGACTCTCGTCATTTCCACCAGCCGGCACATGATTTTGACCGGAGTGCATCCCTATGAGCGGATGCTGGAGTTGCCTGGTCCGCGTGGCTGGTTGCCGATCATGCTCTTCTTGATCTCGATTGTCGCGATGCCAGTCTGGATCAGTTTTCATTCCGGAGTGCTCGGAAATCTGACGACCTGGCTCACCGGCACCCAACACCTGTTTCATGGCGGAATGGATTACATCTGGGGCGCGAGTATCTTGCTTGCCGTGCTGATTCTGTCCGCCACCGGAGGCTACGAAGTCCTTGAAAAGACACAAACTGGAGTCGTATTGACGATGGTGCTGTGTGCCGGACTGACATTGGTCCTCTACAAACCCGACTGGTTGCAACTCCTGCTGGGTGTTGTTCCACACTCGATGACTTATCCTGATTGGCTTCCGAACCGGTATCCCGAGATTGCGAAGCACTCCGAATGGGTCGAGGTCACCCGCTATGTCGGAGTCATTGGCGGAGCGGGATTCGATTATCTCAGTTATACGTCATGGTTAAGAGAAAAGAGCTGGGGTATTCTACCGCATCGAGCCACTCCGCAAATGCTCGACGAAATCGCCGCCGATCCACAGCATGTGGTCCGAAAATGGATCAACGCACCGATCGTCGATTGCGCCATCAGTTTTCTGCTGGTGGTCGTGTTTAGCGCGGTGTTTGTCGCCTCGGGAGCGATGTTCCTCGGCCCGGAACATGTTGTTCCGGACGAGGAGAATATGCTGAACCTGCAGGCACGTTTCGTGACACAGATTCATCCGTGGCTGTTGCCGCTCTATGTCGTCGGCGCATTTCTCACAATGCTGGGAACGTTGTACGGAACGGTGGAGATCGCCTGCAGCGTCGCTGACGAAATCTTGCGATCGTTCATCTCCGATTGGACGAAAGACCGAGCCCGTCGATTGCGGCGTGGGATCATCGCCTGGTGCGCTTCCGCCGCGTTCGTCATTCTCGGGTGGCTGTTCATTCGACAGGCCTTTTTCGCGAATGCAGTGCTCGCCGAACCTGCGGCGACAATCACCGCGACGACAGTTATCGCGACGACAACGGATACCCAAAGTATCGGACCAATCCCGACCCCCGATGCGACATCCAGTCAGGAACCAACACCGCTCAAAAAGCCTCGACTGCTCCTGGGGGTGATGACGCCAGTCAATCTCTTCACCGGGGTCCTTTCCTGCGGAATGATCTGCATGTTGACACTGTGGATGGACCGTCGCTGGCTGCCGCCAGCACTACGCCCACCGGGTTATCTGGCCGGCCTGAATTTTCTCGGCGGAGTATTGTTCCTCGTGTTGGGCATCAAAGGGTTCTGGGACAATGAAAACCGCGTACTTGCGGTCGGTGGAATCGTGGGCCTGTTTTTCATGTCCCTGCTGATCGCAACTCGCATCGGACCGCCGCTCCTCTTGCAAAAACCACAACTTCTTCCAGGTCAGGAGGTGACAGATGACCGCAGGCGTTAAGCAGATCGATTATGGCATGTTTATCATGCCGTTTCATGCTCCGGAAAAGCCCCTTTCCCAAGGCTATGATGAAGATTTGGAACTGATCGTCCGTGCCGAGAACCTGGGCTTCAAAGAGTTCTGGATCGGCGAACATCACACGATGAAATATGAAACCATCGTGATGCCCGAAATCTTTATTGCTCGAGCCCTGGGTGAGACTTCCCGCATTCGAATGGGACCTGCGCCAGTCTGTTTGAACCAGCATCATCCGGCACATGTCGCCAGTCGACTGGCTTTTCTGGATCATCTGGCCAAGGGACGCTTGAATCTGTGCTTCGGGAATGGCAGCGTCACGGCGGATCAGGAGTTGTATTCCGTCGATCCGAAGAATGGTGGCAAGATGGTGCTCGAGGCGCTGGATGTCATTCTGGACCTCTGGTCGCACGGCCCTCCCTACGAGCATAAAGGCGAATTCTGGCAGTTTGAACTCAAGAAAACCGTTGATACGGAATGCCTGATTGGCTACATCCATCAGCCCTACCAGTTACCGCATCCTCCGATTTCGCTGCCGGGAACGAGTCTGAATTCCTACACCATGAAAATCGCCGGCCAACGCGGATTTCAGCCATTCGCCCACTGCCTGGTGGCTGGAAACGTGGTGGCTGATCTCTGGAAAACATACGCGGCAGCCGCCGAAGAAGCTGGACGTGTTCCGAACCGCGCGGATTACAAGGTCGCCCGATCGATCTTCCTCGCGGACACCACTGCGGAAGCTGTCAAACGCGTGCGCAGCAACTCGCTCGGACGAAATTACGAGTACATCGGTGGACTGTTTGACAAAGGGTTGGGTCGCCGCATTTACAAGCGCGACCCCAATATGCCAAACTCCGAATGTCACCTCGATTACTTGATGACCGAGCAGATTATAGCCGGAGATGTCGATGTAGTCTTGCGTCGATTGTTGATGCTCGTTGAGGAAACTGGTCCATTCGGGACATTGATTCTGATGAGCTACGACTGGGACGACAAGGCTTCCTGGCTGCACAGCATGGACCTCTTCGTGAATGAGCTCATGCCAAAACTGAATCAAGCTGTCTGTGGAGTCCGTCGATGATCAGCACACACATCAACCGTATGCGAGAAAAACTGCGAGCTGGCGAGATCGTACTGGGGATCGGCATCACACTGTCCGATCCCGCGGTCACCGAAGCGATCGCTCCCAGCGTCGATTTCGTCTGGATCGATTTAGAGCACAACGCAATGACGGTCGAAGCCATGCTCGGTCATCTTATCGCAGCCCGGGCCGGCGGTTGTGCTTCGATTGTCCGGATTCCGACGAACGACGTGGCCTGGATCAAACGGGTCCTGGATTCGGGTGCCGAGGGAATCATTCTCCCGCGTGCCTATTCCGCGAAAGAAGTCGCCGATTTTGTTTCCGCCTGCCGTTATCCCCCAATGGGAAATCGTGGATTCGGACCGCGACGCCCCACGAATTACGGAAGGATGGATCAGCAGACATACTTGCGACAGGCAAATCAAGATGTGTTTGTCATCGCACAAGTCGAGACGAAAGAATTGGTGTCCGAACTGGATGACGTGTTGCAGCTGGAAGGGTTGGATTCGCTGGTACTCGGTCCGCAGGACTTGTCAGGCTCGATGGGACGCCTGGGAGATACCACGCACCCCGATGTTGTTCAGGCCATGAAGACCGTCGCGGCCAAAGCCAGGTCAGCCGGAAAGTTCATTGGTTCAGGATTGGGGGCGAATCCGGAATTCGCCAAATTGTTGATCGACTGTGGAGTCCAATGGCTGCAGTCCGGAAACGATTATGAATTCATGATTCGTGGCTGTGAACGAACATTCTCCGAGATCCGTGGTGTCAATCCAGTTCTCGCGGGAATCGACTCGTACGGGCAAAAGCTCTAGTGCTTTGTCACAGCAGACGGATAGGTCGCAACTCGTCAGGCGGTAATGCAAATGAGTATGTTCGATTGGTATCGGCCTATCGGTATACTTGAGTGCCCGGTCTGTCACTCTCCGCTGCGTGAGTGGCAAGGTAAGGACGGGCCATGTGCTCTCTATATCTGGCAACAAGGCGTGGCCGCACCAGTGGATCAGGCGTGCGAGAAGGAATGTCAAGGCTCGTCTTCTCTAATGGAAGCTTCACGCTTGCCACCTACATTTACCATCTATTCCGACGATTGCCGTCGCCATTTTGTCGCGGCGACTTGCAAGTCAGTTGACGGCACTTGGCAAGAGACATTTGTGGAAAACGAAGTCTTTGGCTGTCGTTCAGAAGGCAAATCGCCAGGCTGAAATCGGATCGCCTAACACTTTTATGGCCCTGCTCTGTCAAAGAGCGCACGTTAAGCGCTGTGCGGTTTAGGCGAAAAAGTTTCCTCACACATTTCGTTGACGGAGTTCCCATTGGGTTCAGGTTGCGTTTTGCTGCACTGTGCTTCCGCAAACGGTGTCGTTTCGCCCTGATAGTTCCGGTGCGACGCACCAAACATCGTTTGAGGATTCAGCCTACGTGATCTTGCAATCGACGTGGCTGTTGAATGCGCAGTGTCGAAAGACAACAGCCAACGACTGCCGTCAGCCGTGGTGCCAGAGGTTAGCCGCTCCGACAGTCATTTGCCGCAATTACTGGTGACATAGTGATTTGTAACTTTAACAGCAAGGCGACTGCGTCTGCCGGCAACTTGATCACGCATTTCGGACCGGACACACAAGCGAGCCGCTTATGCTACGCCACGCGGCCAACTTTCCTCGGTGACTGCCGATACGTTAACATGGGGATTGTTGGTGACCAAAGTCGCTCGATTTTGGGCTCGTTCGCAGTTCATGACGTTGCTGGGAAATGATCAATGAAGACGTGGCAGCTCCAGACTTTGTCATTGGGAAAAGCTCGATTTCGCCCGTGGCCCGTGGCCTTGGGCCTGGTTGCCGCGTTCGTTGCACTCGTTGCCGGACGACCGGCTGCCCTGGCCGCTGAAGAACGGGTTTCATTTAATCGAGACATCCGTCCCATTCTGTCGGATGCCTGCTTCCGGTGTCATGGACCCGATGATCAGCAACGGAAGGGGGGCTTGCGGCTGGATGTCCGGGCCTCGGCAATCAAGCCTTCCGAATCGGGCGACACGGCGATTGTTCCGGGAAAAATCGCAGCCAGCGAACTCATCGCGCGGATTACCTCGGCGGAGGAATCAGTGATGATGCCGCCCCGCAAAACGGGAAAGACTTTGACTCCGGCCCAAATTGCCCTGTTGAAACGCTGGATCGAAGAAGGTGCCGAATATCAGGGGCACTGGGCGTTCATCACGCCACAACGTCCTCCAGTGCCCGAACTTCCAGGGATGCCGCCGGCCAGTGTCAATCCGATCGATGCGTTCGTGCGAACTCGCTTGAAACTCGATGGACTACAGCCGTCGGCTCAGGCGGATAAATATACGCTGATTCGACGAGTTTCGCTGGACCTGACGGGCATCCCACCGACTCCGCAGGAAGTGGACGCGTTTCTGGCGGATGAAACGCCCGAAGCCTATGAGCGAGTCGTGGAACGATTGTTGGCATCACCTCGGTACGGCGAGAGAATGGCCATGCAGTGGCTCGATTTTGCCAGGTATGCCGACAGCAATGGCTTTCAAGTCGACAGCAGTCGTTATCAATGGCCCTGGCGCAACTGGGTGATTCAGTCGTTCAATGCCAATTTGCCGTTCGATCAATTCACCGTGCAACAGATCGCGGGCGATATGCTGCCGAATGCGACTCCCGATCAGATTGTGGCCACAGGATTCAATCGGAATCACAAGCTGAACGGAGAAGGAGGCATCATCGCTGAGGAATGGCGGGTCGAGACCGTGATTGATCGCGTGGAAACGACCGGTCTGACCTGGTTGGGTTTGACCTTGAATTGCTGTCGATGCCACGATCACAAGTATGATCCGATCACGCAAAAAGAGTTCTATCAGTTCTTCGCGTTCTTCAATAACGTCCCCGAAAGCGGCACGTTGCAGGGTGAGACGCGCAATACGGACCCGACAGTGGCCGTTGCGACTCCCGAACGTTCCGCAGAACTGGCTCGTCTGGCTGCGGCGATTCCTGCGGCTGAGGCTCGTCTCGCAGACAGCGTGAAACAGTTACCCCAGTTGATTGCCGCTTGGGAACCCAAGTTCCGAGAGCAGATCTCTTCGAACGAGGCCATCTGGCGCGGACTGGCTCCGCGCGAAGTGAAATCGGCGGGCGGAGCCGTCCTGACACGTCAGGAGGACGGGTCCTATCTGGCCAGCGGCCCGAATCCCAACAACGACGTCTATGAAATCGTCGCACCGGTCGCGGCCGGGACGTTCAGCGGCCTGCTTCTGGAATGCTTTGTCGATCCCCAGCTGCCGCAGATGAGTCTCGGTCGCTTCAGTAATGGGAACTTCGTGCTGTCGCGAGTCGATGCCGAGATCACCGCGCCGAGCTTGAAGGAACCGCTGAAGGCGGTGTTTCAACGGGCCGAGGCGGACTATTCTCAAAGCGGTTGGGATATCAAGCTGGTCCTGGACGACAATCCCGCCAATGGTTGGGCCGTTGATGGGCCGACCAAGAAGGAATCTCGGAAGGCGATGTTTCTGGTCGCCGCGCCGTTGACGATCCCGGCCGATGCGACGCTGACGGTGCGGCTGCGGCAGGAGGCCTTGACGGGCCATAACATCGGGCGTTTTCGACTCTCGACGACGTCGCATCCCCCCGCTGCGGTGACCTTGATGGGGACGCAATATCCGGAGACATTGCGTCAAACTCTGGCGACGGAATCCAGCAAACGGTCTCCGCAACAGGTCGCCGAGTTGGAGAAGTATTTTCGAGCGAATGTCGATAGTCCGGTGAAGCAGGCTGAGACGGCCATTGCCAAGGCCAAACAAGATCAAGCCGCGTTCCTGGCCCAGATGCCGACCGTCATGGTGATGCGAGAAGGCCCGCCCCGTGACGCTTTCGTGCTGATTCGTGGCGAATATGAAAAGCACGGGGACAAAGTCGCGGCGGGACTACCGGCCGCGTTTCCACCTCTGCCGGCGGGCGCCGCGATGAATCGTCTCGGCCTGGCGCGGTGGATCGCCGATCCTTCCAATCCGCTGACGGCTCGCGTGTGGGTCAATCGAGCCTGGGAACGCTTCTTCGGGACGGGATTGGTCAAGACCTCCGAAAACCTGGGATCACAGTCGGAGTTTCCCAGCCATCCCGCATTGCTGGACTGGCTGGCGGTCGAATTCATGCAGCCCGTGGCGTCTCCCAAGATCAACGGCCAACCCGCCGTTCCGTGGGATATGAAGGCGCTCCAGAAGCTGATCGTCCTGAGTGCGACGTACCGGCAGTCCTCGCACGTGACACCGCAGATGGTGGAACGGGATCCGGAAAACCGGCTGCTGGCACGCGGTCCGCGGTTCCGAAATTCCGCCGAAATGTTGCGGGATCAAGCCCTGGCCGTGAGCGGCCTGCTGGTCGAAAAACTGGGTGGCCCCAGCGTTCGACCCTACATGCCCACCGGCGTATGGGACGACACCAGCCGCTACGGCGACTTGCGGAATTATCAGAATGATCAGGGCGAAGGGCTCTATCGCAGAACGATGTATACCGTCTGGAAACGGACCGCGGCACCACCGACGATGATGCTGTTCGACTCACCCAGCCGCGAGATCTGCACGGTCAAACGGTCGCGAACCAATACACCTCTGCAAGCGTTGTCACTCCTGAACGAGGTGACATTTATTGAAGCCGCTCGCAAACTGGGGGAACGCATGCTGTTGGAAGGGGGCGCGACAGTCGGTAGCCGCCTGGAATTCGGATTTCGCCTGGTGACGTCTCGTCGACCGACGGATCGAGAACAGAAGATTCTCACCGAAGCGATCGCGGCCGACGTGGCACATTTCCAGAAACATCCCGATGCCGCGGCAAGGTTGGTGACCGTCGGTTTGTCGAAGTCGAAGGCCGGAATCAACACGGAGGAGTTGGCGGCCTATACGCTGGCGGCCAACGTGCTGTTGAACTTGGATGAATTTGTGATGCGGGAATAGAGGAATTGATTTTCCCCCCCCGAAAGCGAGTGGGTTTGGGACGGCGAAGGCCCCAGAGGGTGGGGTGATGCACTCATTGTTGGTTTTTACGCAAGTTGTGTTGCGCAAGACAAGCTCCCCACCGACCCCGCGTCGGTGGAAGCCATGACTGGTTAGCTAAGCGGTAAATAAGATGAAAAACAGCTCAACGAGTAGTCTTGGTTGCTCCCTGCCGCCGCGTGGCGACAAAGGTAGTTCGGACCAGTGCGAGGATTTCAGCAAAGGCTGAGCGGCCTCTGCAGCTCGAGGCGGCGGCAGGGAGCAACCAAGACGTAAGGACCGAGGAAATAATTACTGTCCGAACTATTGACATTTCGTTATTGAACCACGGATCACACAGATTACACGGATGAATTCAAATGAGCGACGTAAAAATGCATGTTCGCCAGGGATTTCAAATGTTATATCTGTGTAATCCGTGTAATCCGTGGTTAATTTGCGATAAATAGCGACT
>JAQGHT010000952.1 GCA_028291565.1 Planctomycetaceae bacterium
CCCGATCAATCTTGATGTTGTGCTTGGCCGACAAATCCGCGATGAAACGTTGAGCCAGAGGAATGATATCCGGCTTGCGGGCTCGCAATGGCGGCAGTTCGAACTTCAGCATGTTCAACCGATAGTACAAGTCCGGCCGAAACTTCCCTTGTTGAACCAGCGGTTGTAACTCCAGGTTACTTGCCACGATCAGCCGCGCCTGCGACCTGACCGTGCGGTTCGACCCGACCGGTTCGAAGTCACCTGATTCGATGACGCGTAGCAATTTTACCTGCTGTTCAGGACCGAGAACATCGATTTCGTCGAGCAGAATCGTACCTCGACCGGCTGCCAGGAATTTCCCGTCTTTGTCCGCATGGGCACTCGTGAACGCACCGCGAACATGGCCGAACAATTCACTTTCGATCAAGTCCGCTGGTAAAGCACCACAAGCCACGGTGAGGAAAGGATCATTGCGACGGGGTGAAACTTCATGAATCAGCCGGGACAGAAACGTTTTGCCGGCACCGGTCTCGCCGATGAGCAAAATCGTGACATCGTGCCGGGCTGCGATTTCCAGCTCCGAAAGCATTGTCTTGGCTTTGGGAGTGTTGGTCTCAAAACGACGCGTCAAGCCCGTCAAAGTGACCGCGGAGTCTGTTGCTGCGGGAGGCGTCCGCGGTTGCGCAGGAGCCGTGGAAGCCGGAGTTGCGGACGCAAAACGAGTCTTGATCTGGGCAGCGAGGTTCGGCAATTCGAAGGACGAAACGCGCTGGACCGGGTGGCAGGCACAAAACCGCTCGATCGGCTCGGGACAAGGCTGGGCCGTCATCAACCAGGAGATCGCATCAGGCGACCGGCTGATCAGCATCTCCAGAAATCGTTCTTCAGCGTGACCTCCGACGGCTGTTTGTCGGAAATCCCCGATAAAGCCCCAGATTTTGTATTGTGCTAAAGCTTCCGCCGCATCCTTCAAGGTACTGCAACGGATGGTTTCGATGTCAGGTGCAAGTGCCTGGGCCACACCGTGGGCCAACACATCATTCGGTGAAAGCAACAGTAAGCATGGTGCTGGCATAAGCATGGGTTTCTTGACAAGAGTGTAATTGATTTGACACGTCCTGATCGAAGACAGAAACAACTCTTGTGCCAGCCTGTTGCATTGACGATAACTTAGCTTGACATTCATTTTCGAACTGCATTGACCACAAGAAGTTACGCATTGTCACGACATCTGAACAGCACCTTGGTTTCGAATCCGAATGTTTCGAAATGGCAACGCGGGGTGTTTAGTCGTGTTGACATTCCACCACAGCTTCCGGATTTCACCGTGACGAATTGAGAAGGTTGTTCTTGATGCCGACAATTGCTGATATCTCAAGGTTTCTAGGGGACTTTGCACCGCTTCCGCTCGCGGAACCATGGGACAATGTCGGGCTCCTGGTCGGCCACTCGTCGCGGCAAGTCAATCGAATCGTGACGTGTCTGACCATTACTCCGGATGTCGCTACCGAGGCCATTGAATTAGGAGCGGAGTTGATTGTTTCGCATCATCCGGTACTGTTCAAGCCGGTCCAAAAGCTCGTCTCAACGGACGCCCAAGCGGCCATGCTGTTGCAGTTGATCGAGGCTGGCGTTGCCATTTACAGTCCGCATACTGCGTTTGACAGTGCGTTAGGTGGAATCAATCAGCAGTTGGCAGTGCTTTTCTCACTGGAGGACATTCAGCCATTGAGAATAAAGGCGACGGCGGGTCCCGGCGAACGCCCTGGAGAAGCAGCCGGCGCTGGACGGCACGGAAAACTGTCGGTGACCAGAACGTTGACCGAATTGTGCGAGCTGACGAAAATCAAGCTGCGAATTCGACAACTGCAATTTGTGGGTGAACCACAGCGAAAAATTCAGCGGCTGGCCATTGCCTGTGGCGCGGCAGCTGAGTTTATTCCCGATGCCATATTCGCCGGGTGCGAAGCGCTTATCGTTGGAGAAGCCCGGTTTCACGATTGCCTGCGTGCTCGAGACAGCGGCCTCGCGCTGATCCTGCCAGGGCATTATGCGACTGAACGACCAGCGGTGGAGGCAGTGGCGAAGCTGCTACAGGCGACGTTTCCAGAAACCGTTGTTACAGCGAGTCTGGTTGAGTCCGATCCGGTAAAGTTTGGGTGAAAACTAGACCCACTGTGTTACCAATTCTCTCTGTTCTGGTGTCTGGTGGCAGTGGTCGTTAAGATTGAGTTTGCATTGAGGTCTTCACGCCAGTGAGATCTCCCCAAGAGGCGGATCTACCAAATAGTTATGGCGACGGTCGTTGCCGCAGGACGCGGATTGAGATTCGATGATTTGTGTGAGTTTAGGCCGGACCCGGCATAAGATGATGATTGGCGAGCATCAGGCTCTTGCCAAGCGCGGCGCGGAATTGGTTGAGTTGCGGCTCGACTGGCTTTCGCATTTGCCGGATTTATCTCGAATTCTGGACGAGCGCCCAACACCAGTGGTCGTGACCATTCGGCGTGGCATCGACAAGGGACTGTGGAAGGGCAACGAAGACCAGCGGCAGGCGCTGCTGCGTCAAGCGATTGTCAAGGGTATCGAATACGTCGATCTCGAAGAGGACACTGCATCCAAAATCCGCCGCTATGGAAAAACCAAGCGAATCATCAGCCATCACGATTTTGAAGAGACTCCCCAAGATCTCGAAGCAATTCACAATCGACTGTGCAAGCTTGACCCTGACATTGTCAAGATCGTGACGATGGCGAACACGCCGGCGGATTCGATCCGCATGCTGAAACTGGTGCAATCGGCCAAAGTGCCGACTGTTGGCTTCTGCATGGGTGACTTCGGCATTTTCAGCCGCATCCTGTGCGGCAAATTCGGTGCGCCGTTCACCTATGCGACGTTCAATAAAGATCGCGTGATGGCGCCGGGGCAGCTGTCATTCGATGACATGAAAAAGATTTATCATTTCGATGAGATCAAAAGCGACACCGAAGTCTATGGAGTTTTGGGTGACCCGGTCGCACACAGCATGAGCCCGGTGATTCACAACTTGTCCTTCAAGTCATTGGGTATGAACAAGGTTTATGTTCCCCTTCGAGTCCCCAAAGAACAGTTGAAATTCACACTAGACCTGTTCAAATCCCTGGGAATCAAGGGGTACAGCGTGACCATTCCGCACAAGGAAGCGGTTGTCGCCCGGACTCCAAATTTCGATGGTCCGGTGGGTCAGATTGGCGCCGCCAATACATTGTATACCGATTCCGAGGGGGCCTGGTGGGCGGCCAACAGCGATTACGAAGCCGCTCTACAAACCCTGGCGCTGGCTGGAGCGGACGAATCAAATCCGAACCCTACCCCTGAACAATTCCTGCAGGGCAAAAAAGTGTTGATGCTTGGGTGCGGCGGAGTGGCCCGGGCAATCGGATTCGGTGTCGTCAATGCGGGCGCGATTTTGACCGTCTGCAACCGGACACATTCCCGGGCGGTCGAATTGGCGGCCCACTTGGGATGTCAGCAGACAACCTGGGAAAACCGAGGAGCTCAGTACGCCGACATTCTGATTAATTGCACATCTGTGGGCATGCATCCGGATCTCGACAGCAGCCCGTTCGCCGAGAACTGGCTGCGCGAGGGCATGATCGTATTCGATACAATTTACAATCCGGAACAAACATTGCTGTTGAAACAGGCGAAATTGCGCAGCTGTAAGACCGTGAACGGAAGTGAAATGTTTGTGCGGCAAGCAGCAGTTCAATTTCAGAAATTTACCGGTCAACCGGCACCCATGAATGTCATGCGGACCGAACTGCGACGAATCATTTCTCCGGTGAAATTGAAACCTCCGGAGCCCCCGCCGAACGATTCGGAAACCCCGCCAAGCGAGAAGTGAGGAAGATTGCGCAGATTGACCCTCGACCGAATTGGTGTCGACTCGGAATGAATCAGTGAATTCGACCTTTCGCATCGCGGCGATCATTACGACCGTACAGAAAGCAGTCACCCAAACTTCGTCAGGAGTGGCATGACAGCCTGGTTGTCACAGTTTTTCCTCCATCCATCCTTCGTTTTGCCCGGTGCGGCATTAGTCGCGCTGCCGGTGATCATTCATTTGATCAATCGCATGCGATTCCGCCGAGTTCGTTTTGCGGCGATGGAATTCCTCCTGCTCAGCCAACAGCGAAATCGACGCAAACTCTTACTTGAACAGCTACTGTTGCTGTTCCTGAGAATGCTCGCCGTAGTGCTTCTGGTCGCTTTGATTGCCCGGCCATTTTTCGATCCCAGCCAATTGCTGATCCTCGCCGGACAGAAGACGCACCACGTCGTGCTCCTCGATGACAGCGGATCGATGGATGAGACTTTCGGCGGGACATCTGCCTTTCGGTCGGCTTTGGAGACCGTTCGCAAGCTGGGCCGCCAAGGTGTCAGCCAGGCGGGCACTCAAAATCTGACTCTACTGTTGTTGTCCCAGCCCGATCAGCCGTTATTCACCCAAGCCAGTCTGGACCCCCAGCTCATTGGTGAATTGGAGATAAAGCTCGAGAATTTGAAGTGCTCACACCGCGGTCTTAATCTGGTCACTGGACTACAGGTGGCGGGACAGCAATTGAAAAACCCCGCGGCGTCTAAGCACCTGCATGTGATTGCTGACTTCCGAAATCGGGATTGGGGACTGGACTCTGCGGTTGCGTCGAGTCTGAAGGAGCTGGAAGGCAAAGGGATTGATATCAACCTGGTGCGTTCGACGCCCTCCGCTCACGACAACCTCGCGATCATTGAGCTCGCGCCGATTGGAAATGTCGCCGCCGCGAACATCGAATTGCGATTGCGAACAAAAATTAAAAATTTGGGTGACCGCGCCATCGACAATATCCGCCTCTCAGTCATGCAGGATGGACAAAAACTGCCTCGAACAGAGATGTTTGATCGTCTCGAACCCAATGCGGAAGTGGAGCGAGAATTCGGTGTCGTGTTCGACAAAGCCGGACAACATGAAGTGCATGTCGTTTTGCCGGAAGACTCGCTGGAAGCGGACAATATTCGTTATTTGACGGTCAATTTGTCTCCTTCAAATCCCGTGCTGATCATTTCGGGGAATTTCGAAAGCGGCAAGAGTGACCGGAAAGCGGCAGATCTGCGTGATGCCTTGGCCCCTGAACCAGGCCGGACTCCGTTCACCCCGGAAATCAATAACGTTGGCTATTTGCGGCGCGAGGCGCTCGACAAGTTTGGCTCCATCTACCTGGTGGACGTGCCCGAAATGCCTGAAGACGCGCTCCGCGCCGTCGAAAAATATGTGGCCACGGGCGGCGGTCTCGTATGGCTCGTCGGCCCGAAAGTTCGTCCTGGTTTTTACAACGAAAAGATTTACAAGTCAGGCACCGGCATCTTTCCCGTCCCGCTTGGGGCAGTCACGGATTTGATCTCTGACCCTGAGAACCCGGTGCAGGATATTCAATTCGAAAATCACCCGATCTTTCGAAAGTTCCTCGGTCAAAATAACTCACACGTTCAGGATGTCCGAGTCAGCAAATATTTCGGCGTCGCGCGAGATTGGCAACCGCCACCGACTGTTCAAGTCATTGGACGGTTCCGCGACAAGGCGCCCGCATTTCTGGAGCAAAATTACGGCAAAGGGAAGGTCATTGCGTGTCTGACTTCAGCTGGCGTCGATTGGACTAGCTGGCCCAGAAGTGCGAGTTATGTTCCGCTGCAGCTGGAACTGCAACAATACATCACGCGTCCTGAAGGTAGTCGTCAGACCGAGTACCTCGTGGGACAACCGATTGATATTGTTCTGGATCCCACCCAGTATAAAGACCAGTTGGAAATCCGGCCGCCCGATGCCACTGCAATCGTGCGTCTGACGGCCGCTCGTAGCAAAACGGATGAAGATCTGCCTGGGGCCGCCGCGAATTCTCAATTCCATGAGACCTTCCGCAACACCGATGATCCAGGCATATACACGATCCGCCGATTTAAGACCGACAATAGCGAAGACCCGGAAATCCTGGCGTTCAACGTCCCGGCGACAGAGAGCGAACTGGCACTGGCGGAAACCGCCGAAATGAAGCAACGGCTCGGCAACGGCTCACGAATCAAGATTCATGAGTACGGCGATTTCAGCTGGATTCAGTCGCGGCAGGCGGGGCAGGAAATCCGCGAAATGCTGTTGTACTTGATTTTGGCCGTTCTGCTCTTCGAACAGCTGCTGGCAATGCGATTGAGTTACCACTTGAATACCGGCCAGCCTCGGCCGCAAGCTGAAAAGCTTCGCCGCGGCCGCAATCCGGCAATCCAGGGTCTCGCTACCGCGGCCTCAAAAAGTGTCTCGTCCGAGCGATCTGAAAAGTCTGTGACGGGAGGCCGAGCATGATCGGTACAGGGATGCAGATTTCCATAGTTCTGGCACAAGCCGAAGCGACGACAGGGACTCGCATCGCCCGTGAATTTGGCCGCGAGGGCTGGCAAGGTTTGTTGCTGGTGGCGGTGGCGGTCATTGTGTTCGTCGGCTGGCTGTACCGGAAAGACACACAATCACTGAACTGGTACTGGAAAGCCTGGCTGTTGACGTTGCGACTGTCGGTCCTGATCGCACTGGGGTTGATCTGGCTGGATCCTCAGGAACGGTCTGAAACGATCGAAGACCGGCCGTCACGCGTGGCATTTCTGATTGACACGTCACTCTCGATGGGTTTCCCGGAAACGACTCCCAAAGGAAGTGCCGGAGCGACTATGGGCAGATCGCGATCGGATGCTGTGGTCGAATTGCTCACAAAATCGCAGATTCCTCAAACTGAAATGTTGCTTGACCGTCTACGCGCGACGCATCAAGTCGAGCTTCACACATTTGATTCGAAGCTGAAACAAGTTCCCGTCTTGCAGCGTCACGCTGATGTCTCGCGAGTCAGTCCCGATTTGAAGGCAACGTCTCCCGCGGCGCCCAACTTTGCGGAAATCTTGAAACCACAAGGAACTGAAACGCGACTCGGCGATGCCCTGGTGGAACTGATCCGACATTCGGCCGGGGAAACATTATCGGGAATCGTCGTCATCAGTGATGGTCAGAATAACACAGGAATTGAATCGGAATCCGCCAAAGCGGCGGCAACCGCGGCGAAAATTCGATTGCTGACCATTGGCGTGGGAGGAACGGAACGTCCCGTCAGTACCCAGATCTCAAGCGTCCAGGCACCGACCTTGGTCAGCAAGAAGGACGGGTTCTCCATTACGGCCTTCGTGCAGGGGCAACAACTCGCAGGCAAGACGGTTCAAGTCGAATTGCTCAGCAAGCAGGAAAGTGACCCAGGTCCCTTCACTGTTGTGCAGACCAAAGATGCGTTGCTCAAGCAGGATGGCGTCCCGGCTTCGGTCCAGTTCGATTACACGCCCAAAGAAGCCGGACGCCGATTGTTCAATCTGCGAGTCAAGCCGATCGCTGGCGTCAGTGGCTCGAAACTGGTGGAAAAAGTCCTGCCGCCTGTTGAAATCACCGACCGCAATACCAAAGTGCTTCTGATCGCGGGCGGTCCGATGCGGGACTATCAGTTCACACGCAATCTGCTGTTTCGGGATTCAGGCACGGACGTTGATGTCTGGCTGCAATCCGGGCGATCAGGTATCAGCCAGGAAGCGAAAACGCTCCTGTTTGAGTTTCCAACCACCGATGCCGAACTCTTCAAGTATGATGTGATCATTTGTTTTGATCCCGATTGGAAGCAAGTCCCTGCGGCAAGTCGGAACGCGCTCGGACAGTGGGTGTTTCAGCATGCGGGCGGCCTGATTGTGATTGCCGGCGACGTCTACACAACCGACCTGGCGAGTAGCGATGATTCCTTTCAGATTATTCGCGCACTTTATCCTGTCGTCCTGGCCACGAATCTATTCGACTTCGAAATGGTCGGCGAAGAGTTCCAGAATCCACAGAAGGTGGAACTCACGGAGACTGGCAGAAAAGCGGAATTTCTGCAATTGGGCGACAATCCGTCCGAATCGAACAAGGTTTGGGAAGAGGAATTTAGCGGAGTTTTCCGCTCGTATCCCACGATTAAAGCCAAAGCCGGCGCAAATGTCTTCGCCAATTTTTCGGATCGCCGAGCGATCACCGAAAACGGCAAACCAATCCTGCTGGCCGAGCAATTCTACGGTGGCGGCCGCGTGCTTTATCTGGGCAGTGCCGAACTTTGGCGATTACGGGCTGTCGAAGAGAAATTCTTCGAACGCTTCTGGATCAAGTCCATCCGGGAGGTCGGACAGGGTCGGTTATTACGGGGGACGAACCGCGGCGGACTGTTGTTGGAGCAACATAACTTCGCGCTGGGTGCCACCGTGCCGATTCGAGCCAGCGTGCTCGACCCACAGTTCAAGGAACTCGTCGCCCCGCATGTCGACATCGAAGTCTTCGACCCACGCGGCAAACGGCTGATCCCAGCCTTGCGACTACTCGCGGACAAGTCCCGCGCTGGTCAATTCACGGGCTCGTTTCCTGCGAATCTGGCAGGACGATACCGGCTGGAACTGCCCATTCCGGACTCGACAGACCAAGTCGTCGACTTCCTCCAGGTCGAAATGCCCGACTTGGAATTCATCAAACAAGAGCAGGACGCAGCGCAATTGCAACGTCTGGCCACAGAAGAACTCGGCGGGAAATATCTGACGATTTCGGAAGCCGAGAAGTCATTGCCCGACCTTTTACCAGATCGTGGAACAAAGAAGGTTCAATATGATGTGCCGCAGCCCTTATGGGACCGGCAATGGGTCATGTACCTGCTGGTGTCACTCCTGAGTACCGAATGGCTGACCCGCAAACTATTGAAATTGGCATGACGCGGCGCGGCGGGCAGCTTTCAAATTTGGCGGGCGAGTCATGCAGCGGGTTCGAATGCGAATAGTACGCCAAATGTAAAATCTGAACGCCGGGCCCCGCTTGACGAGACGGATGGTGTCAAATTGGGGGATGTGATACAAGTTCTGTTAGACGACGGAGTCATTGCCACGCCCGAGTCACTTTTGAGGCTGAATTTCTCGAGTTCTTCGGAAACGGCCGCGTGAGAGTTACATGTCAGATCACCAGTTGCCTGCCGACATCACCAATCTTCTTTCGCGTTTGCGAGCTCGCATTCAGCGTTATGTATTGATTGAGGGTTTGACGTCGTTGCTCGCTGTGATGGGGATCCTGTTCTGGTTGAGTTTGGGCCTGGACTGGTCCTATTTCTGGATTCAACGAGCTGACTTACCACGTTGGGTTCGGTTTCTGGTCGAGATTTCAGGCATTTGTCTGTGCCTGTCGCTGCTCCTGGTGTGGGTCGCGATCCGATTTTTCCGGTCATTTCGACAGCGCGCCCTGGCGTTGGTTCTCGAACGGCGTTTTCCTGAACTCAATGATCGGTTGATCACAGCGATCGAACTCGGGGAAAGAGAGCCTACTGCGGCGCCCTTAAGCCAGACTATGTTGGCGCAAACTGTGGAAGAAGCTCGCGAAGCTTCGTCTCGACTGGATCTGAGCTCGGTCTTCGATCGACGTCCGTTGCTGCGTGCGGGAATCTCCGCCTCTTGCCTGACGATTTCGATCCTGGCGTTCGCCTTGTGCTTTACCGATGTTTTCGAAACGTGGTTCCGGCGTAATGTATTGCTGGCCAATGAAGGCTGGCGTCGTGCGACAGCTGTGGATGTCGCAATACTCGCTGAACCCGATGATCGAGAAGTTCTCTTCCAGGATCGGACTTATAAGCATCCGCGGGGCAGCGATTTGAAAATCCTGGCAACGGTGCTTTCCGGAATGCAGGTTCCGACTGATGTCCAATTCCGGTACGTGCAATCCGACGGCACGCGCGGACGGCGGGTCATGAGTCAACTCGGACAGAATCAATTCAAAGATACGCTCGACAAGGTCACACATAGTCTTGATTTCTATCTGATGGCCGGCGACGCGCATCGTGAAATGTATCATGTTGAAGTCGTAGATCCACCGCGAATTGACCAGTTGTTGCTGCAGGCGCGCTACCCCGCCTACACGGGTCTCAATCAAACAGACGAAGCCACCGGGCCGGACGGACGCGTGCCAAAGCCGGTGCTAGGCACTCAAGTGTCTCTGCCGGTGGGCACGGATTTTCTACTCGCCGCGGTGACCAACAAGCCCTTGGTAAAAGTTCGAGTGCAAACCTCGGGATACGTTCTGGAAGTGACCCGCGATACAACCCAATTGACGTTGTTTCAGCAGGGCGGGCAAAATCGGGGCGGATCTTACTCGATTCCCCATACCACCAATTGGATTGCGGAAGATGGCCGTGGATTTTCAATTCCGTTTCTGTTGGGGGGAGCATCGCAACAAACGGTGGTCGCTGAGAATTCCAACGTCGTTTTGCCCTTAAGACTACCTCCCAGCGGCGAGTTACAGATCACTCTGACGGACACGGACGACATTCGTGGAGCGGAATCGTCTAAACTCGCCATCAATTCGATCGAAGATAAAATTCCCGAATTTGACATCCAGTTGCGGGGTATCGCTTCGTCAATCACACGGAAGGCCATCATCCCGGTCACCGGAACTGTCAAAGATGACTACGGCGTGATGGAATCGCACTTCTTTTACAAAGTTGACTCGAACGACTCTCAAGTCCGGTCGTTCCCCGTTTCCCCGCAGAACAAGAAGGTTTTCGAACTGAAACAGTCCGAGAAACAGCCCTGGCTGCGATTCGACGTACTCCCTTTGGAATTGAAGCCCGGGCAAAAACTGTCCATCGCCGTTCAGGCCGCAGATGGAGACAACATCAGTGGCCCCCATCTTGCTTTAAGCGAGAATTACAATTTTGTCGTCGTCACAGATGAAGAGTTGCTATCGCAACTCTATGCGAGAGAACTCAATTTACGGCAGCGCCTCGAACAGATTATCACCGAAGTCCAACGAACTCAGACAGGCTTGATACTCGCCCGGCAACAGGTGAAAGACCTGCTCGATCTACGGGCCGCTCCGATTCGGCCAGCCGCAGCCAATGCTCCTTCCGGCCCGCCCAAAACTCCTGAAAAAGATGTTCCGCCGGCCGATGACGCGGCTGTCTCAGCGCGTCAGGGAAAACTGGACCAACTTGATGTTTCCACCAAGGACAGCGCCGAACGCGCGCTATTCGACGTGCGGAAAAATCGGCCAGAGACCGAAGCAATTGCCAGAAATTTAGAAGACATTCGTGAGGAAATGGTTAATAATGGGGTAGATACGCCGCTCAGCCTGCAACGTCTCGACGAGAAGCTGATCGGTCCATTAAATGCCATTCACAAACGGGATTTCGAAGCCGTCGATCAGCGTTTAGGCTTGTTTCGCCTGGATTTGCAGGAAAACCGCAGTGCGCTCAATCGCCTCGACGAATGCGTCTTGCTCGTAGATCAGCTCAAGCGAAAGTTGGAAACTGTCCTGAACGAGATGCGGAAAATGGAAACCTACAAGGAATTGTTGGAGCGTTTGAAAACCATCAAAGCCTTGCAGGAAGCTTTGAAGAAGCGGACGGAAACGGAAAACAAGCGGAGCATCATTAAGAAGCTTAAGTGATAGACATCCACCTCTCGTCGCGCGAGTGCGGGACACGAGGTGAGAGATGTTTGTAGCCAATGTCGCCAGAAGGTTGGGCGGTTGGTTCCGTTTTTAGATTGATGTCCAAGGGTCAGCACTATGGACTACGTCGAAATTGGCGTCCGGAGATGCCGCACGGTGCCAGTGCCCGGCGCCTGATTAGATGAGTAGTGCAGAGGCCGTCGCCCAACGGGGCAAGCCCGGTGGCGTGTGTGTGAGGTGGTCGTGTCCCTGAATTGGGGCCTTAAGACCGGCGTCTTAAGCTTTGTAGCAAGCCAGTTGCCAGCAAACCACGGTAAGAGAACGAGTAGCAAAGGGACTGACACAATGCGATTTCGTATTGGATTTCTGGCATCGGCTGCGTACCGCACGTTATTTCACATAATGATCATCGCGGCATTGTGTATCGGGATGATTTCGTTTGCGAATGCTCAAGAGACCAAGCCCGTGACGCCTGAGGCCAAGCCGGACGCTCCGCCTGCGGCAGCTCAGAAAAAGGAAGACGCTCAGAAAAAAGAAGAAGAGTCACTTGCCGCCGATCAGGCAGTTATCAAAGAGCAATTCAAACGTTTCGAAAAATCGATGCTCGATATGGCGGAGTTCATCCGTAAGACTGAGCCCGAACGCGCGGATATCCTGATTCGAGCCATCAATAACAGCAAGGAAAACGGCGTTTATCGGGATATGGAAGACTTGGTCAAGCTCCTCGCCAGTGAAGACCAGCTAGGTGACGCAGTCGAACGGCAGGGAGAAGTCGTTGGCGATCTCCAGACCTTACTCGAATTGCTGATGAGCGACGACCGCGAAAAAGAACTGGCCAAAGAAAAGGCACGGCTCGAACAGTACATCAAGGATCTGACGAAGATCATCGCCGGCCAGAAGGACGTTCAGGCCGCCACGGATCGGGGTGACCAAACTCCGGGACTCACACCACGCCAGGAAAAATTGACGGAGAAAACGGCCGAACTCAAGAAGTTGATTGAGGACGAAGACAAGAAGGCCAAAGCCGAAGAAAAGGCGAACTCCGAATCCGGGAAACCAGAGAATCAGCCCCAGGAAGGCCAACCTAAGCCAGGGGAATCTCAAGAAGGGAAACCGGGGGAAGAAAAGCCCAAGGCCCCTATGCCGGGTGAAGAAAAACCAACGGAAGCCAAACCCGGCGAAGAGAAACCGGAATCGGGAAAGCCCGAAGAAAAGAAGCCCGGGCAGCCAGATTCGTCCAAACCGAACGAATCAAAGCCGAACAAATCAAAGCCAGGCGAATCGAAGCCTGGCGAGCCCATGCCGGGAGAAACACCCGAAAGCGAATCCAAATCTGGGGAATCGCAGACTCCAAAGCCGCCTTCCGAGAAGAAGCAAGCTCGTGACCAGCTTGAAAAGGCTCGTGAGGCCATGGAAAAGGCGATCAAGAAGTTGCAAAAGCAACTCCAGAAAGATGCGTCTAAGAACCAGGAAGAAGCCCTGCAGGAACTGCAAAAGGCCAAAGAGAAGCTGGAAGACATTTTACGTCAGATTCGTGAACAAGAGCAATTGCTGAAACTCGCCGGATTGGAAGCACGGTTTCAACGCATGCTTGCACAACAGATCGCGATCTACAACGACACGGTCCAGATTGACAAGGTCCCCGAAAGCGATCGAACCAACAGTCATCAACTGAAGTCCGAGGAATTGTCCCAACAGGAATCGCAATTGGTTCTGGAAGCGAACAAGTCCCTTACTTTACTTCAGGAAGAAGGCACAGCAGTGGCATTCCCCGAGGCTGTCGAACAAATGCGTTTTGACATGCAAACTCTAGTCGTCCATCTGAAGAAATTTCAGGTGGGAGCACTCACTCAGTCAATCGAAATGGACGTCATTAACGGTTTAAAAGAAATGATCGACGCTTTGCAGGAAGAGCAGGAAAAAGCCAAGGACAAGAAAGACGAAAAACAGCCTCCGCCACAGGAAGGGGAGGGCGAGACTCCTGACGACGAGTTGCTGAAACAGATCTCTGAGTTGAAAATGCTCAAATCGCTGCAATTGCGGATCAACAATCGGACCGCCAAGCTGGCCCAGCTCTTTACCGGCGAGCAGGCCACCAAGCCAGAAGTCGTGCAGCAAGTTCGGGAATTGTCATTACGTCAGGCCCGAATCCAAAAGGCTACCTACGATCTCGCCACTGGCAAGAATAAATGACACAAAGAAGTCGAAAGAGCTTTAATGGCGCTCGGCATTCAGAAGAAAAGTTGAAACTCGGTTTGATCATTCTGCGTCTAATTAATACGCAGGATTACGCTTTCAAAATCAATCCACCAAAATCAATCCACTGATGTCGAGCTACGATAATCCTAGCAGCCGAACAGCCTGCCTGACTTTCTAGCATACAAAACGGGACACCAAGACAAAGTGTCTCGGCGCCTGCCAAAAATCAAATTTGTCGAGCCGAAGAGCCCCGCAATCAGGGTTTTCCTGATCGAAATGCGAACTGAGACTCATAACTTTGATGACGCAACAGAATAATTCATAAAAAAATTTGAATTTTGAACGAGAATTGCACACAATTGGTTACCGGGTACGAGGAAACATGACGCAAGTGGTTTCCGTGACTATACTTGATAGGGCCATCGAGTATTATCAGTAAAGGCTCCGGTGCTCCAGCCCAGATTACCCACCATTAAATGCTTAACAGTTGCTCGCCGAGTGCCTGTAAAAGCATCAAGCGTTAAGACTATCATGGTCCGTGGAATTCGATGTGTTCCCGACCGAAAAACTTCCATTTGCGTCCACTTATCGGTTCGATACTAAAATGTGAGTCCCTGGAAACAACCGGCTGTTTGGTTTTGGAAACAAAGGGCGATCAAGATGCTGATTCGACGCGTGTTGCCTGTCTGTCTGATCATCTGGGGAATGGCTGCAACTGGCCAGGCCGAAACAGCCCTGCCGGATGTGATCGCCGTGCCCAAAGGCGATTGGGCTCACGCTCGCATTCAAGATTGGATGCATATGCGCAATCTTGAGGATCCGGCAAAGCTGGCGGCTGTTGATCTGCTGTGGAAGTCTCCCGATGGGACATCGCTTCCGGCTGAAACATTGCTCAGCCGTGTCTTGAATTCGTTTGCCATCGCGCACGAACCAACGCAGGCGTTCTTGTCACAGCTGGAATTACAGAATTCCTCAATGACCGTCCCCGATCCCCGGACGTTATACAACACGAAGGAACTCGGCAATTTTTATGACTCGAATCTGAGAGTTTACTTCGCACGCTATTTGACGCAGCGGCAGTTGTATGAAGAAGCATTAGAAACCCTTTCCGGAGCGACGCTGGCCGAGACTGTCGACCCTGCGGGAATGCTGTTTTACAAAGCGACCTGCCAGAAGGCGCTGGGGTTGCGTGACGAAGGCTTGGCAACTCTCAATCAGTTGCTGAGACGCACCGAAGGAACTCCACCCCGTTATCAAAACGTGGGAGCCATGATGCAGTCCGATTTGGAATTGCTGGAGGCAAAATCGCTGGATGACATTGCGAATAAAATGTCGGATGTCAAACGCCGGTTGTTGCTGGCCCGGGCAGGCGAAAAAACTCAAAAGGTTGAGAAAGAGATCGTCGACTTGCTGGACGAAATCATCAAGAAGAAGG
>JAQGHT010000957.1 GCA_028291565.1 Planctomycetaceae bacterium
CAAAAACATCGCCGAACACATCAAGACTGCGGGAGTAAAACTGCTGGGTGACGAGAAATTCAAGCAGTACAACAATCTGGTAGCCCAATTGGAACGCTTGAAGAACGAAAAAGTCCCTGGGGAATTCGCGCTCTGCGTCTCTGAGTTCGGGCCGCAAGCTCCGGATACGTTCATCCTCTTCCGCGGCAATCCGAATCTGAGTCGCGAGAAAGTCGAACCGGGATTTCTGTCAATTTTAGGTGGAGGTGTTGCCAAGGTCGCTGCGCCACCATCGGGTGCAAAGACTTCAGGAAGGCGACTCGCACTCGCGAACTGGATTGCAGCCCCCGAAAATCAAATGACTTCGCGGGTCATGGTCAATCGCATCTGGCAGCATCATTTTGGCCGGGGCCTGGTCCGTTCCCCCAACAATTTTGGCCAGCTGGGCGACCTGCCGACACATCCGGAGTTGCTCGATTGGCTGGCTGCGGAGTTCGTCAAACAGGGCTGGCACATGAAGTCGTTTCATAAGCTGCTCATGCTTTCCAGTACTTACCGCATGTCGTCCCGGCCCGACAAACTCGCACTCGAGAAGGATCCCGGAAACGACTTGTTCTCGCGATTCGAAATGCGTCGGTTGAGTGCTGAAGAGATTCGCGATTCCATTCATGCGGTCAATGGGACCTTAAATCTGAAAATGTTTGGTCCTGGCTTCTATCCTGAGATTTCTGCAGAAGTCCTCGCAGGACAATCGTCTCCGGGTTCGGGCTGGGGGAAATCTTCGGCCGAAGAACAGGCACGACGCAGTATTTACATTCACGTGAAACGGTCGCTGATCACGCCGCTTCTGGCTGACTTTGATTTTGCAGATACCGACAGCAGCTGCGCGGCACGTTTTGCCACAACGCAGCCGACTCAGGCGTTAGGGATGCTCAATGGCGACTTCCTGAATGTGCAGGCGGCGACGCTGGCCGAACGGCTGAAGCGTGAGGCCGGTGCAGATCCTGAAAAGCAGGTTCGACTCGCGTTGCGATTGGTTCTCAGCCGAGAGCCCGATGCTGCGAGTGTCGAACGGGGTTTGGTGTTGTTGAAATCGATGAAAGAAAAACACAAGGCAGATCCCGATCAGGTCCTGAAGTACTACTGTCTGCTAGTTTACAATTTGAATGAGTTTGTCTATCTGGATTGAAAACATTGGCCGCCCGACGTTACGCCGTGAAGGATTTTGGCGTGGCGAGATCGTAGCTGAAATCGTGAGATTTCGGGTGGGACATGTCGATCGGCCCGAATTCTCACGAATTCAGCTACGCAAGTTCGTTACGGCGTAGCGCTCGACGGTTGATGCTCACGGATACATATTTGGCTAGCACCTCTTAGAGGAACAGAAAACATGCCAACCCAATCGAATCAGTTTCAGGGATCATTCTGCGGCCGCACGCGGCGCGAATTTCTCTGGGAAGCAGGGGCGGGGTTCACGTCGGTCGCTCTGTCTGGAATGCTGTCCGCAGATGGATTCTTCGGCTCATCCGCATCGGCTGCGGAGACATCGAAGTTTGCGAATCCGCTGGCGCCGAAATTGCCGCACTTCGCCGCAAAAGCCAAGAGCGTGATCTTTCTGTTCATGTATGGCGGCCCGAGCCAGGTGGACACCTTCGATTACAAACCGAAGTTGTACGAATTGGACGGCAAGACAATTCCGGTTAAGACAAAGGGGCGCGGGGGCGAAAAGAACGAAGGGCGGGTCGTTGGTCCGAAGTGGAAATTCAAGCAGTACGGACAATCAGGTCAATACGTTTCCGACCTCTTCCCACATCTGGCGAATTGTGTCGATGACATCGCTTTTCTGAAGTCGATGACGGCTGATTCACCGATTCACGGCTCGGCCATGTTGCAGATGAATTCGGGCAAGATCCTGAGCGGCAGCCCGGCCTTGGGTTCGTGGATCAACTACGGTCTGGGGAGTGAGAACGAGAATCTGCCGGGATTTGTCGTGATGCTCGATCCAACAGGCGGTCCCATCAGTGGTGCCAAAAACTGGTCGAGTGGCTATATGCCCGCGACATACCAGGGGACGATCATGCGGTCCAAGGGAGCAGCCGTCATCGATTTGAATTTGCCCGCTGGAATGACTCGAGAAATGCAACGGGATTTGATCGACGCACTGCAGGTGGAAAACCAGCAGCACCTGGCTTCCCGCGCCGAAAACAGCGAATTGGCAGCCCGAATTGCAAGCTATGAGCTGGCATTTAAGATGCAGCAGTCGGCACCGGAAGCGGTAGATTTGAATCAGGAAACGGAAGTAACACAGAAATTGTATGGTCTCGATCAACCGCGCACGCTGGATTTCGGCAAGCGGTGCCTGTTGGCTCGCCGCCTGGTCGAGCGTGGCGTGCGGTTTATTCAGCTCTATTCCGGCGGCAATCACAACGATGCCAACTGGGATGCGCACGGTGACTTGGAAAAAAACCACAACTACCACGCGGGAAATACCGACAAGCCGATCGCGGGGCTGATTCAAGACTTAAAGCAACGCGGCTTACTGGATCAGACCCTGATCGTATGGGGCGGAGAATTCGGCCGGCAACCGACAGCCGAATATGCGGCGGGTACTGGCCGGGATCACAATGCTTACGGGTTCACGATGTGGATGGCGGGCGGCGGGATCAAGGGCGGCCAGAGTGTCGGAACGACCGACGAATTGGGGGCTGCGGCGGTCGAACATCCGTTCCATGTCAAACAACTGCATGCGACAATTCTGCATCAAATGGGTCTCGATCCGAATCGGCTGGCGTATTTCTACGGCGGCCTCGATCAAAAGCTGGTCGGAGTGGAGCATGTCCAACCGATTAAGCAGATTGTTTGATCATAAAACGTTGGAGTTCCACCTTTAAACGCAGTGGACTTCCGATCTCAACAGCTTACTTCTTCGCGGCAGAACTACAGCAGAACAGGACCGTGATTAATCCGAGCACGATCGACGTTCCCGTAAACATCAGGGGATACGCCGCAGTTGTATGCAGCTTGGCTTCACGGAGAAATGCTCCGATCACGGGCGCGCCGATAAATGCTCCCAGATCGAACATTGCCAAGATCAGTGATGTTGCGACGCCGAGATATCTCCGTGGAAAGGCTGCCGTCCCGGCCGCCATGATCGAGGGGAATAGCAAGGCGTGAGCGATTCCCGCAATGGCCCCGGGAACAATCAAGTGCCACTCGCGCGTTACGGGCAGATAGCACAAGAAACTGACGCTTAACAACGTCAGCCCCACGATAATCCACAACCGGTTACCCAATCTCGAGAAATGGGCTCGGGTCGCGAGTCGGGCGATAAACGCGATTGAAGCATAGACAAAGAAGAACAATCCGACCCCATTCAGCTTCGTTTCAATTGCAAAGGGACGCAGAAAAATCATGGGGATCGAGAATCCGGCTCCCATTGCCGCTGCCGTTATCGAGAGGACCAACGGGTGATAGCGGGCCACGACGTGTAATAAGTTTGGACGCCGCCTGTGCTGCGGACGCACCGAGTCACGTGTGACAAACCACGTCGCGAGCGCGGAACTCCAGGCGAACGCCCCTGCCAGGCAAAATAATCGCCAGACCAGTTTGGACTGGGTGGTCCCGCCGTACGCCAGCAAATCTCCGAGCAGGGGCCCCAGCATGATGCCGATGAATCCAGACGTCCCCAGAGCGCCGACCATCTCCGCCATCCGGTGTGGTGGGACTCGCAGGGCGACAAATGTAATTGAAGAGCCAAAAAATCCGGCCAGACTCGCCTGCATCAAGAGACGTACAAGAAAGATCCAGGGTCCATAAGCTGTCGACACAGTTAAGTGCAGCAACAAACTGCTCGAATACAACAGGCTGGACCAGAACCAGACGCGCGACGCCCCGTAACGGTCGATGGCTTCACCCTGGGCCAGACGCGTCACGATACTGCCGATCATTCCGAATCCGACGATCAGCCCCAGCTGCCGTTCCTCGCCACCGAGCACATCCACAAAATCGGCGTAACGCACCAGCATGGCGTTCGCCATCGTCGTCAGCCCATTAGCCAGGTATGCCAGCCAAAAGACTCGATCATAACCGTGGATTTCAGTCTGTACGGGTTCGGTCACGCATTGGCTTCCAGTGATAAACCTGGACGGCGTGTCGGGAAGGACCAATTCGGTTTCTGGATCGGGGGCAGTCAAACGGTGGGCTCCTGGCGGGTCGCTCAATTCTAGGCCAATCCTGATGTTGGATTCTAGTCGGTGGCGATAAGTCGACTGCAAAATCGGAACAATCAATTGATTCCGCAGAATCAGACTAACTCGCAATTTGCCCCTTTGTCACCGATAAACTCCGCAGAATGAAGCGATCCGCCAAAAACCGTAGCGTCAAACACCTTGCTTCATCAGGAATTCCAGTAATCCCTCCAATGCAGTCGCAATTTCATACTAGAGTCTTTCAGAGAAGCCGCGCTTATGGACTCCAAACAATGAATTTTGTCACAGATCTACTTCGCCTGAATCGAGGCAAATCTAATCTGCATGCGCTATTCGTTATGGCCGCGCTGGGTCAGGCCCTGGCCTTGGCGATGGGACTGTGGTTGGAACAGAAGCTGATCGACTCCTCAGCGGCCTGGAAGATCACCCAACATTCCAATCAGAACACAGAATCTGGAACATCGGGTGGGTTGGTCCCGACCACCGCTGATGAGGTGATTACCGAAAGTTCATCCCTTTTTAATGTGAAGCTGATTGTCTTCTTGTGGATTTGCATTGCCCAGGCAGTGATTGCGTATCTCATTTTGGCTCGCTGGAATACAGCGAGGGCGCTTCAACAGGCTGCTGATGCCAATGCGTTCGCCAAACAGAATCACGATCTTGTGCGGACCCGTGACGCGGTGATTTTCGGATTGGCGAAACTGGCGGAATCACGTGACCCCGATACGGGACACCACCTCGAACGAATTGCGATTTATTCGACTCGATTAGCGGATGCAATGCGGAGACATCCCCATTTCGCGTCCGAAATCACACCATCGTTCCTCAAACTGCTGGGGATCAGTTCGGCCTTGCATGATATTGGGAAAGTCGGTGTCGAAGACGCGATTTTGCTCAAACCGGGGCGTCTGACCGATTCCGAGCGCCAAAAAATCCAGCAGCATACTCTGCTGGGTGGCGATTGTATCGAACAAATTGAAAGTCGGCTGGGGGCCTCGAATTTTCTGGAGATGGCTCGAGAAATTGCCCTGTACCATCACGAAAGGTGGGACGGTACAGGTTACCCCAAAGGGCTGGTCGCGGAACAGATTCCCCTCGCCGCGCGGATAATTGCCGTGGCCGATGTCTATGATGCGCTGTCCGTCAAACGAGTCTATAAGAATGCGTTTTCACACGAAAAATGCGTTCGAATCATTCGCGATGGAGCCGGCACACAATTCGATCCGTATGTGGTTGAGGTCTTTCTGCAGATCGAAGCCCAGTTTCGGCAATGCGCAGAAGAAATGTCTGATCTCATTGTCACTGATGAAGTGCGGGATCCAGATCCAACCGCAGTCATGACACCAGAGCAAGAACAATTCCTGGCACGATTGATTGTCTCAGAAAAATACTGCACCGTTGACACGCTACTTGAACCAGCCGGTAGAACAGAAGCCATTGAAGCAACAAAATATTACACGCCGCGCAGTCAGGAATCAGATGTTAGCTGAGACGCGGTCAGTGAAGTTCTGGCGTGGCTGAGGATTGCACCCGGCCCGCTGGTACGGTCTCAGTGATTACCGCATGCACCAATGCTTCAAGATTTAATGAACGGGGATCGTCGTGAAGCTCACGAAAAGCAATCAACTCGCCCTGGAACTATCCCTGATCATCGTGGTGGTCGGGCTGACCGCTTTGATGTACCAGATTGTTGGCTTCAAGCTGGTGGTGTTGAATTTATTCTTTCTTCCCGTATTACTGGGGGCGTTCTTTCTCGGTCGCTATCGCGCGGGGGTGTTGGCGCTCTTGAGTGTCGTGCTCGTCACGCTCGTCGCGGCCCAGGATTTGTCACAATTCGCGTCGCTGCGTTCGCCCATTGCCAGCGCACTCGCGATCACAATTTGGGCCGGAGTCTTAGGACTGACGACAATCCTTGCTGGAACGCTGAGTGACGAACGCACCAGTCAAATGGACGAATTGCACGAAGCCTATATCGGTGTCATTGAGGTCTTATCCAAATATCTACACAGCGTCCACCCTCAATTGAAGGACCGTCCGCTGCGAATTGCCGACCTGAGCCAGCGAATTGGAATGCAACTGCGAATGTCCGCTCGAGACCTCGACGATGTTCGTGTCGCTTCGTTGCTGCAAGAAATGGATCACATTGAAATCACCGCCCGAGTCGTTCGGAAAGCAATCGGGAATCGCGAGTCGGCCAGTCAGAAACCGGCAGAATGCACGTTTCATGCGGTTGATCTTGTGCAATCGCTGGGTGCGGTGATTACTGGTGCGCTGCCGCTTCTCTGTCGA
>JAQGHT010000743.1 GCA_028291565.1 Planctomycetaceae bacterium
GGGGTTCAATCTTACGGGGTTCAATCTTACGGGGTTCAATCTTACGGGGTTCAATCTTACGGGGTTCAATCTTACGGGGTTCAATCTTACGGGGTTCAATCTTACGGGGTTCCGACGACGACCGTCTTGCTGGCAGGTGGAACACTTGAGTTTGCCCCGTCGAACGCCTGGATTTCAATCTTTCGAACGCCTGAATTGGCTTTATGTGTTTGGAAAGCAATACTGCGGACGACGCGTTGAACCAGGCCGGCGCTCACGTCCGTCGTGAAGGTCAGCACCATCGGCTGACCGGACTTTCCGCCGGTGACAGTGCCGAGCGTCGTCTTGCCCAATTTCAAAAGGCCACTTGCGACCTTAAGTTTGTCAGTGCCTTTGCCATTGGCAACCAGATGCAATTGATCGGGCGTTTGAAGTCCGTCCTTGATTGTGGTGACGACGCGGTTATTTTTGAAATTCGTTGAATCTTGATCCTGAAACAAGGCCCCGGAATCCACCGCGACGGCTCTGCCAGTGAGCGTTGATGTGGTACTGGATGTCAGGGTGACGATCGGCGGGTCATTGACATCGCTGATCAAGATCGTGAACACCTTGTCCGTAGACAGTCCTCCGGCATCCGTGCTCCGCACTCGTACGCTGTAGCTGGACCGAGCCTCGAAGTCGAATACGGAATTTGTCTGAAGCGTGCCGCCTGCGACTTGGAACAACGCATTGTCCGCAGCACCATCTCCGTCCACCAGCGAGTAAACGAACGTATCACCCGAGTCTGGGTCAGTTGTTGTGAGATTTCCAATCGCAGTGCCGACAGGTAGATTTTCGGCCACCGTCCCGGTCGACAGGGCGATGGCAGTTGGTGCCTCGTTGACGTTAGAAACCGAGATCGCCAGGCTTTGTGACGTTGAATGCGACGGCACCAAATCATCGGTCACACCGACCGTCACGTGATAGACGTTGTCGGCCCCCTGGTCGATCGGGGCTTCGAAGTTCGGGCTGACCAGGAAGGCGATTTCACCAGTCGCGCTGTTGATCGTCAGTCGCGAGGCGTCCGGGCCGGACAGGCTGAATGTCAGCGCACTTCCCGGGACATTGTTGGCGTCCACATTGACGAATGCCGTAGACACCGATGTGTTTTCAGGCACGGTGACCGCGGCGGGGGTGACGATCGTCAACACATCATTGTCCGTGATGTTGACCGTCGCCGTCTGATTGGACGAGACTGGATCGAGCGTGATGGCGGGCGTCTGGTTGCCAATACCTGAGAGCAACAGAACGACCGTCTCGGTCCCCTCCACAAAGGCATCATTGAGGACCGTCACATCAATGTCGGCCGTCGTCTGGCCGGCAGGGATCGTGACCGTCCCTGACAGCGTTGTATAGTCATTGCCCGCACCGGGAGTCGCCGTTCCGGAAATCGTATAGTTCACAATAGTGTCAGTCGTACTGACGGCCGTCTGCGTCACTCGGAATGTTCCGTCTGTGGGCGTATCAGTTTCAGCGCCGTCCGCAATCTTGACAACGGAAACGGTTGCCGTGTCGTCATCATTGATGTTCACTGTCGCCGTCTGATTGGCCGGGGCCGCATCCAGAGAGATCTTTGGATCGTGACTGCCGAGGCTGCTGAGCGTCAGGTTGACCGTCTCGGTTCCTTCCACAATCGCATCATCCAGAACCGCGACATTGATGTCAGCCGTGGTCTGGCCAGCGGGGATCGTGACCGTCCCTGACAGCGTTGTATAGTCATTTCCTGCGCCAGGTGCCGCGGTTCCAGAAATCGTATAGTTCACGACAGTGTCGGTCGCACTGGCGGCCGTCTGCGTCACGCGGAATTTGCCGTTCGTCGGTGTGGTCCCTTCGATTCCGTCTGTGATCTTAGCGATCGAGACCGTCGCCGTGTCATTATCGGTGATGCTGACCGTCGCCGTCAGTTGACCCGGAACCGCATTCAGAGTGATGCCCGAATTATGGCTGCCAAATCCCGCCAGGGTCAGGCCGACGGTCTCGGTTCCTTCGACCAGGCTGTCATTGAGCACCGCGACGTTGATGTCAGCCGTTGTTTGACCGGCGGGGATTGTCACGTTCCCCGTCAACGTTGTGTAGTCGTTGCCCGCGCCCGGGGTTGCCGTTCCGGAAATCGAATAGTTAACAACCGTATCAGCCGAACTGACCGCAGTTTGCGTGACCCGGAACGTGCCATTCGTCGGCGTATTCGTTTCTGAGCCGTCCGTGATCTTCACGATCGAGACCGTCGCTGTGTCATCGTCGGTGATGTTGACCGACGCGGTTTGTTTCGCCGGGACTGCATTCAGCGTGATGCCTGCCGTACTACTTGTGAAGCCGGTCAGTGTCAGAACGACTGTCTCGGTCCCTTCCACCAAAGTGTCGTTGAGCACCGCCACGTCGATGTCGGCGGTGGTTTGACCGGCGGGGATCGTCACCGTTCCCGTCAGCGGCAGGTAGTCGCTTCCTGCGCCCGATGTTGCTGTTCCGGCGATGGCATAAGTCAGCACTGTGTCGGTCGCACTGATTGCCGTCTGAGTCACTCGGAATGTCCCATCCGTCGAGGCCGCTGACTCGGCTCCGTCAGTGATCTTCGCAATGGAAACCGTCGCCGTGTCATCATCAGCGATGTTGACAGTGGCCGTTTGATTGGCTGTGGCTGGATCCAGCGTGATATCAGGATCATGACTGCCCAGATTGCTCAGCGTCAGGTTGACCGTTTCAGTTCCTTCCACAATCGTGTCATTGAGAACCGTCACGTCGATGTCTGCAGAGGTCTGTCCAGCAAGGATCGTCACGATTCCCGTCAAGGGACTGTAATCATTACCCGCGCCAAGTGTCGCTGTTCCGGAGATCGAATAATTGACGACGGTGTTGGTGGTACTGGCGGCCGTCTGGGTCACGCGGAACTTGCCATTCGTCGGAGTGTTTGCTTCTGCTCCGTCCGTGATCTTCGCGATCGAGACCGTGGCTGTGTCATCGTCCGTGATGCTGATCGTCGCCGTTTGATTGGAAAAGAGAGGATCAAGTGTGACGCCGGAGGCGTGACTGCCAAATCCAGTCAACGTCAGGCCGACAGTTTCCGTTGCCTCTACCAGGGCATCATTGAGCACTGTCACGTCGATGTCGGCCGTCGTCTGACCGGCGGGGATCGTCACGATTCCCGTCAATGTTGTATAGTCGTTGCCTGCGCCGGGTGTCGCCGTTCCGGTGATGGCATAGTTCACCACGGTGTCGGTCTCACTGATCGCCGTCTGGGTGACCCGGAACTTGCCGTTCGTCGGAGTATTCGCTTCGGCTCCGTCCGTAATCTTCGCGATCGAGACCGTCGCCGTGTCATCGTCCGCAATGTCCACGGTCGCCGTGCGATTGGTTGAGACTGGATCGAGGGTGACGCCGGGTGCATGACTGCCAAACCCATTCAGGGTCAGGACGACGGTTTGTGTTCCTTCCACCAGGGCATCATCGAGTACCGGCACATCAATGTCGACCGTGGTCTGTCCAGCGGGGATGGTCACTGTTCCTGTCAACGTCGTATAGTCGTTACCAGCACCGGGTGTCGCAGTTCCGGAAATGGCATAGTTCACGACCGTGTCGGTCGCGCTGACTGCGGTCTGCGTCACACGGAAAGTGCCGTCCGCTGGCGAATTTCCCTCCGCTCCGTCCGCGATCTTCACGATCGAAACCGTTGCTGCGTCATCGTCGGTAATGGTCACCGTCGCCACTTGATTGGCCGGGGCCGCGTCCAATGTGATGTCGGGATCGTGACTGCCGAGGTCGCTCAGCGTCAGCACGACCGACTCGGGTGCTTCCACGACGGAATCGTTGAGGACCGACACGTCAATGTCAGCGCTCGTCTGGCCGGCAAGAATCGTGACCGTTCCAGTCAGCGGTGTATAGTCATTGCCTGCGCCAGGTGTCGCCGTCCCGCCGATGGTATAGTTCACGACTGTGTCGGTCGAACTGGCGGCCGTTTGCGTGACACGGAACTTCCCGTTCGCCGGCGCGTTGGCTTCCACTCCATCTGTGATCTTCGCGATTGAGACCGTTGCCGTGTCGTTGTCCGTGATGTTGACCGTCGCTGTCTGATTGGCTGAAACCGGATCAAGCGTGATGCCTGGCGCGTGATTGCCAAACCCAGTCAACGTCAGGACGACGGTCTCTGTGCTTTCTACCAGCGCATCGTCGATCACAGGCACGTCGATGTCCGCGGTGGTCTGGCCGGCGAGAATCGTGACAGTTCCAGTCAGCGGTGTGTAATCATTTCCCGCGCCAGGTGTCGCCGTCCCTGCGACGGAGTAGTTCACGACTGTATCGACCGAACTGGCCGTCGACAGCGTTACGCGGAATGTTCCGTCTGTCGGCGTGCTCAATTCAGCACCATCCGTGATCTTGGCGATCGAGACGGTTGCCGTGTCGTCATCGATGATACTGACGGTTGCCGTAAGGTTGGCCGGGGCCGCATCCAGCGTGATGGCTGGATCGTGACTGCCGAGGCTGGCCAGTGTCGCCACGACCGTCTCGGGTGCTTCCACCAGGGTGTCGTTCAGCACAGGCACATCGATGTCGGCGGTCGTCTGGCCGGCCAGTATCGTCACTGTTCCCGTTAATGGCGTATAGTCGCTGCCAGGTGTCGCGGTCCCGGAAATCGAATAATTCACCACCGTGTCGGTTGAACTCGGCGCGGACTGTGTCACCTGGAACAGGCCGTCTGTCGGCGTGTTCGCTTCCGCTCCGTTCGTGACTTTGGCAATCGAGATCGTTGCGGTATCGTCGTCGACGATGCTGACGGTTCCGGTCAAATTGGCCGGCGCGGGATGCAGCGTGACGCCTGGTGAGTGACTGCCCAGGCTGCTTAAGGTCAGGATGATCGTCTCAAGTCCTTCGACAACGGCATCATCCAATATTTCGACATCGACATCTGCCGTGGTCTGACCGGCGGGGATGATGATCGATCCTGGCAACGCCGTATAGTCATTGCCCGCGCCCGGTGTCGCCGATCCGGTAATCGTATAGTTCACTATCGTATCGGTCGCACTGACCATTGTCTGCATCACGCGGAACTTGCCATTCGTCGGCGGGGCTCCCTCCGCTGCATTTGTGGTCTTCACAATCGAGACTGTCGCCAAATCGTCGTCGGTGATACTGACTGTCGCCGTCTGCTTGGACGGGACCGGGTCGAGTGTGACGCCTGGATTGAGACCACCAAATCCCGACAGCGTCAGGATGACAGTCTCAGTGCCTTCCACAACTGCGTCGTTGAATACCTTCACACTGATGTCAGCCGTGGTCTGACCAGCAGGAATGGTCACCGTTCCCGCCAACGTCCCATAATCGTTACCGGGACCGGCAGTCGCCGTTCCGGAAATCGAATAATTCACGATCGTGTCAGTCACGCTGACCATCGACTGTGTCACGCGGAACTTGCCGTTGGTCGGTGTCGAGGCTTCTGCCCCGTCTGTGATCTTTGCGATAGAGACCGTCGCCGCGTCGTCATCGGTGATATTGACTGTCGCCGCCAGATTGGGCTGGGACGCGCTCAGCGAGATGTGGGCGTTGTGATTACCAAAGCCGGTCAGCGTCAAGTCGACGGTTTCGGTCCCTTCCACCAGGGCGTCGTTCAGCACGGCCACGTCGATATCGGCCGTTGTCTGACCGGCGAGAATGGTAACTGTTCCACTTAACGTCGTGTAGTCGTTGCCCGCGCCAGCGGTGGCCGTCCCGTCGATGGTATAGTTGACGACCGTATCGGTCGTACTCGCTGCCGTCTGCGTGACGCGGAACTTGCCATTTGTCGGCGTGATGCCTTCCGCCCCATCCGTGATCTTCGAAACCGAGACCGTTGCCGTGTCGTTGTCGGTGATATTGACCGTCGCCGTCAGATTGGACGGGAGCGGATTCAGCGTGATATCGGGATCGTGACTGCCAAAGCTACTCAGAACCAGAGTGACCGTCTCTGTCCCTTCCACCAGTCCATCATTGAGCACCGCCACGTCGATGTCGGCTGTCAGCTGACCGGCGAGAATCGTTACCGATCCACTTAAAGTCGTGTAATCGGCGCCGGGTGTCGCAGTTCCAGAAATTGTGTAGTTCACAACTGTATCGGTCGCACTGACTGCTGTCTGCGTCACCCGAAACTTGCCATTCGTCGGTGTGCTCGCATCCACGCCATCTGTAATCTTCGCGATCGAGACCGTCCCCGTATCGTCATCCGTGATATTGACTGTCGCCGTCAGACTGGCGGAAACCGGGTTGAGTGTGATACTTGGATTGTGACTACCTAAAGAGGTCAAAGTCAGAATGACCGTTTCGGTTCCTTCGATCAGCGCATCATTGAGTACCGCAATGTCGATGTCAGCTGTGGTCTGACCGGCGAGAATCGTCACCGTTCCCGTCAAGAGCGCATAGTCATTGCCTGGGCCAGCTGTCGCCGTTCCGGCAACCGAATAGTTCACAACGGTGTCGGTTGAACTGATTGCTGTCTGTGTCACTCGGAACGTGCCGTGTGTCGGCGTATTCGTCTCAGCGCCGTCTTGGATCTTGGCGATAGACACTGTCGCAATGTCGTCGTCGCTGACCGTAATGGTCTGCCCCACGCCGCTGACTGTCGCCGCACCTGTCACCGTGAGAATTTGATTTGTGAACACCTCCGTCCCTTCGACAATTCCGTCCTGCGTCGCCGATACTGTGAGATTCGCAGTCGCGTTGTTTCCCGATCCCGCCGGGAACGACGCAGCCAGCGAACTGTAATCGCTATTCCCTGGCAAGTTCGCCGTCATCCCCGCGGCCAACGTGGCGCTGCCGCCAGCCACTCCGTCCGTCGTTACGTGCAGGGTGGCGGTGATTGGACTGGTCGCGCCGCCTTCCGTCACGCTCGCGCCGTTGCTGATTGAAACCGTCGCGCTGTCGTTGTCCGCAATCGTTACGACATTGGACGTGGTCGTTCCCGCCGTGATTTTGTCACCGGTGGCCGTGATCGTTCCGAGACTGAGTGTGAAGTTTTCTGAACCCTCAATTAACGTATCGTTCGGCAAACTGAACGTCACGTTCTGAGTTGGATTCGTGCTGAGATCCGTGCCGGCTGGAAACGTAACCAAGGTCGTCACGAGCGAATAATCGCTGCCAGAAGTCGCTGTGCCATTGGTGGCGATGATCGGCACCGTTACGTTGTTCTGCAGGACCCCAGTTCCGGTGAGACTGACAACAACTGTTTGAGAACCACCTCCTTCGGTCACGGACTTAGTGCTCGTCTTGAATTGCACGGTGCCAGTGGTCCCGACATTAAACGTCGTTGAACCCGTCTGGCTGGTGAAGTCAGTGACTGTGATGCTCGGGGTATAAGTGAGACCCGTGGGATACGTGTGGTTCTTTGTTCCAAGCGAGCCAGTGCCATTCACGAAGAACGTCGTATTCGCAGATCCATCACCCCAGTTCACCGTCACTCCAAACGGTCCGTTGCCGTTATTGATACTCCCTAGATTGAACGGAGTTGATACTCCGGGAACCGCAGTCTGACTTCCCGGAGCAGTCAGACTCAGTGTGACTTGAGGCACGCGTGTGTAACCAATGACATCCGCGCGTCTCAGTTCGGCGTTAAGGTTTGGGGTCGAACCCGGAGTCCCGAAAGCATCTTGGACCTGTGGTATTTGACCACCGAAGGCGCTGTACCAGTCGCCGAAATCGCCACCCGCCGTCTGATTGAAGCGGGCCATCATCGTTGTGCCACCGTCAATGGAGAAGAATGCCGCGCTGTTGACTGAGGTGTTGAAACTTCGAACTCCGGCAGATGCGTAGCGGTAGAGATCGGCGGCCTCAATTGTGGTCCCCGAGATCGGATCTCCGTTATTTGATCCATCCAGCCCGGACCCCAGCCCGAGCACTTCATCGATCTCGTGAGCGGCCACCGCCATGAGATCATACTTGGAAGAATCCTGCACTCCTGTCCGGTCGAGGTTCATGAGCCCCACGTTGAGCGTAATCTGGCCGTCCATTGCCACCTGCCCCCCGCTGTATCCCAGGGTCCTCTCCAAGGCCGTCGGGATATTCAAGCTCGTGTCACTTGCGGTCCCGACGATCGGCTGATTAGCGCCGGATGGAAGTGTGGACAGGGCAAGTAAGTCGTCCGCGCCAGACGCGTCGGCGATCAGTGCGGCGTGATAGCTGGTGTAAGTCACATTGTTTAGGAACGTCAAACTTCCGCCGAGCCCGCCCCCTTCTTGAAAGGTGATATGGACCGTGTTGTTATTCGTGAAGGAGTTTTCATAAGCGGCGATCGTCCGATTGATCGACGAGATAATCGTCGCTGCATTCGGATCACTCGTAATCGTCGTATCGAAGGTCGGAACAATCACAAACGTAAGCAGCGTACGCGTTTCCAGCTGCTCAGCAAACACTTGCCAGGATGCCGGCCGCCTGGCCAGGCCGGAATCGCGCCGTGCCTTCGGTGCCTGCACACAACGAAGTTGGTTGGCCAGACCTTGAACACCCTGGGTGGACAATTCTCGGATTCTTCCCGAGATTCTTCGAACACCCAAAAATTGACCGACAAATTGGAGCCAGGAGAATTTCTTCATGGTGCGGCGCTCGTTGTAGGTGGAGAGTCTGGACGTTCCATCCCGAGCTGCGCGAATCAGTTGGAGCCCGGGCCTAAGCGGAACGTGGATCACTTCCGCTTCGACAGAAACATCTGGCAATATCGTCAATTGTGCCGATCGGCGAGGTCACTTGTACTTCAAGAATTCATCCCGAACCCGGCCAACCGAGCCCTGCGTTAAAGGGCCATTTTCGAGTTGAGATAGAGATAGTCCGTGTCGGCTTCATGCAGCACGAGGATGCGGCAATTCAATCAGCCGCCGGGGACCCAAAGGGTACCCCGCCCCCGGTTCATCGCGATTAGGAAATCCGTAAACGAACGCAAGCGCGTTCCGACTGATTGTGCCAGTCACTTTTGCCAGACCCCGGCACGGAATCGTGCACTCCGGAGTTTGATGAAACCACAATCCCAAGGTAATAATTGCCTTTTTCGCAGATTTGAATTGAAAAAAGAGTCTACAAGTGTTATCAACGAATGGCAAGTCTTTGATGAAGTTATTCGTTCGAATTCTCATTGAAACGTCAAGGTTCAGCTGAAGTTATCGATAATGACACGAATACATGATTTGCCCGTCAGGTATGCACAAGAGCTCTAGAGAAGTCGACAGACGTTCCCGCTGTGATGTCCCTGTTGCCAGGTCCTCTGTCAATCGACCTTCATCAGTCGACATAGACGAACTCATTAAGATTCAAGATCGCCAGGCAATATTCGGTCAATGCTGCGGCAAACTGCGGAGGCACGGTCGCAGCCAGATGAGTCGGAATCGGCAACTCTGCGACCGGCCGATTCGAATCGATCAAACGTTGAGTTTCTGCACTCAGGAACTGCTTCGCGTCCGCGATCTCCGCGCCCGAAGGCAGGCGTCCGAGAGCCCGTTGATAGCATCGCGTGATTTGAGTTTCTCGATCCGTCGGCGAGTCTTGCAGCAGGCGTTGACACAGGTCCCGAGCCGCAACAAGAGTGAATTCGGAATTCAGGAGAATCAGCGCTTGCGGAGCAATTGTTGAACGGTTGCGACGCGGGCAACTGGCATTGGTGTCCGGGCGGTCAAATGCTTCGAACAGTGGATAACGCAAGTTCCGACGCACAAATAGATACAGGCTTCGCCGCAGATGTTCTGTCACATCCGCCGTCACTGGCCATTGATTTTTCAACAAAGTCGAGACCATCTCGGGCGGCAGTGGTGGTCGAATTCCTGGACCTGACGAGTGCAAATTCAAACGATCCGACATGACTAACAGAGCGTCACGAATCGCTTCACCATCCAGACGTTGTCGAATCATTCTGCCCCACAAGCGATTCGCCGGGTCTTTTGTCTTTCCTGCCAGCCAGGCTCGTCGCGCCTGTTCTCGGACGCCAGCAGTCCATTCCGAAGAATCGGGACGACTGGACTGCTGAAAAGTGGCGGACATGAGCAACACTTTGTGCAGCCATTTCAGGCTCCATTCGTGTCGCGGGAATTCCAGAGCCAGCCAGTCCAGGAGCAGTTTGTGTTCAGGCTCATCACCCATTTTGCCGAAGTCGCTGGGAGTCCGAACCAGACCTTCTCCAAAATGGAATTGCCAGACTCGGTTGACGATGACCCGAGCTGCCAGGGCGTTGTCGGGGCGTGTCAACCACTGCGCCAACTGCAGGCGCGGAGGCGCAGGTTTGTGCGAGAGCGACTCGTGCAGACGAAGCCCCTCAAGTCCTGCGCCTTCGAGAGTTTGGCCAGGATTCGTTAAGACTCGTGGGAAGGCCGGGAGCATCGGCGGACCTGGGCGGCGGAAGTCACCGCGAATACAGAATCGGCACTCTTGCGGCGACCCTTCGCGTAGAACTCGACCGAGCGGCAATTCCGGAAGTTTTGGAAGCAAGTCACGTTGTCGGCGTACTTCTTTGTATTGCTTGCGCTCTTCGTCGGTGAGCGCATCCAGGAGCTCCTTGGGAGTGGGTTGGAGGTCCGGATTCTTTTCACGCAATCGTTGTCGGGCTTGTTCGTCCCAGAGCGCCAGCTGTTTGTCCAGGTTTTGACTGGCGGCACCGCGATTCTTCCTGGCTGCTTCCAGTGATTGCAAGTCAGCCGCAGTTGGAATCGGATGGTCTCGAAAAATCTCAGCCGACTCGAAACAGGCTCGCAGACGATAGAAGTCGGCCTGGCTGAGTGGATCGAATTTGTGGTCGTGACATTGGGCACAGCCAATCTGCAGGCCGAGGAACACTGCGCCGACGGACGATGTGAGTTCGTTCAGGACGACATGCCGGCGCTCTTCCTTGAGATTGATATCGGGCATATCCGGTCCGCATAACAGCCAACCCGTGGCCACCGCTGCGGCGGGATCTCCGGGATGTAAGATGTCGCCAGCGATCTGCCTCCGAACGAATTCATCGTACGGCAAATCAGCGTTCAATGCTTCCACGACCCAATCCCGAAACCGCCAGGCATTAGGGCGTACCAGATCGTGCTCGAATCCGTCGGTCTCTGCAAAGCGGGCCAGATCCAGCCAGTGCTGTGCCCAGCGCGTTCCATAAGCAGGAGATGCCAGAAGCCGGTCAATCAAGCGTTCCAGGGCATCTGGTGCCTGATCACTCAAGAAATCGGTTTGTTCGCCGATCGTCGGAGGCAAACCTGTCAAATCAAACGTCAAACGGCGGAGCAAGGTGGGTTTGTCGGCCGGAGGCAGCGGTCGCAAATCGGCCGCTTCCAGGCGCGCCAGAATGTATCGATCCACGGCGTTCTGGGGCCAATTCGCATCACGTACTGCCGGCGCCGCGCTGGTTTTCAACGGTTCGAAAGCCCAATGGGCGCGGTCGACGGCGGTAATTTCGGGCTCAGAAATGGTCACGGAATTTGCTGGTTCCGTGGCGAGTCCGCATTCCATGCGACCGACAAAAGCGATCCAGCCCATTGTCAGGAGAATCAATCTCGATCGAATTCGGTTTTGCATGCAAGTTCCCTCAGCATGAATTCCAGGAGGATTGCCCGCTTCGCCACGCAAAAAAGGTAACGCTGTGAGGAATATCCAGGGAAGGCGAGGCTCCCGCCGCGCCTAAGACGACCGTCCTTCGGCGTCAGCCGAAGCCAATCTCTGTGAATTACCAGCGACGATTATACGTCAATCAGGCATCAGGAAGTATTGATTCCAATGAATGATCGAAAAATGAAATCCGGCGGGAAGTAATCTGAAGCCGCTGGGACACACAGGACGGCAAGGATACATTAGTTCCCATAGACTGCTGATTCCCATCTGTGGCAAGGCGATCAATTCGAGGTCGGATTCAGCTTCGTCAATACGCCGCACACGGTTCGGGTGAAAACTGCCCATTGGCATTCCTTGCGGCATCGGCGGAGGGGCGATACGATACGTCTCTTCAAAGCTCGGGAACTGGTAAGTTCTCGGCGAATGTGAACACTCGTCTCATTTCAGTCAGCAGGAAACGGAACGTGGCAGTCTCTATCGAGGAACTTCAGGCCAAAGCCAAACTACTGCGGAAGCACATCATTCGCATGACAACCGCCGCTGCGAGTGGGCATCCCACCAGCAGTCTGTCGACCGTCGAGATGATCACCGCCTTATTCTTTGGTGGGTTCATGACTTACCGTCCCCAGGAACCGCATTGGCCGGGCCGGGATCGGTTCATTCTCAGCAAGGGACACGCTGTCCCGGCGCTATATGCCGCGATGGCGGAAGCGGGCTACTTTACCGTCGAAGCCACAATGTCGCTGAGAAAACTCGGCAGCATTTTCGAAGGCCACCCGAATATGGCCCGAATGCCTGGCATTGAAGCCTCGACCGGATCGCTCGGTCAAGGGTTGTCGATTGGTTTGGGCCAGGCCCTGGGCTGCCGGCTCGACAAGATCGATAATCATATCTTCGTAATGACCGGCGACGGCGAACTCGGTGAAGGTCAGGTCTGGGAAGCGGCGGCGTCAGCCGGCAAATACAAGGTTAGCAATTTGACCGTGATTGTCGACCAAAACGGGTATCAGCAGACGGGAGCAACGAAAGACGTGCTCGATTTGCGGCCAGTCGCCGACAAATTTGAGGCTTTTGGCTGGCATGTGCAAACCGTGAATGGCAACTGTCAGGCCACCGCGGTCGCCGCTTTGACGATTGCCAAGAGCATTAAAGATCGCCCGAGCTGCATCGTCTCGCAAACACAAAAGGGCTTCGGAATCCTGCCCATTCTGGAAGCCGAAGGCGACATGAATTACCACGGCAAGCCCCTTTCTCCGGCTTTGGCCGAGAAAGCGTTGGCTCTGTTGGGGTAGTAGAACTGTTGGAGTCCCGCTTTCAGGCAGCGCGGCTGGGCTTCGAGTGACCTCGCGGCGTTGGCTCAAACCGGTACTTCAACACAATTCTTTCAACAGCCAAACTCACGTCAGTGCAACTGACGAATAACGGCCAACGGTGGGCGGAAGCCCGCTGATAAATCGAACCAATCAAATTCGTTGGCGAAACAAGACACCGTCTGCGAAAATAAGATAAAGAGAAACGAGCATGTATTACGGTGAAATCAGTGGTCTGAAACTGGGGCCAGCCACCCGCGACGCGTTTGGCGATGCTTTGAAGGAACTCGGGGCCAAACACCCCGAACTCGTGGTGGTTGACGCTGACGTCGGCAATTCGACCCGCACCGAACCCTTCATGAAGGCTTATCCCGAACGTTCATTCAACGTGGGAATCGCCGAAAGCAATATGGTCAGCGTGGCTGGCGGTCTGGCGTCCTGCGGAAAAATCGCGGTCTGCTCGACGTTCGCGACATTTCTGCTGAGCAATGCGTACGACCAGTTGCGGATGTCGGTGGCGTTTCCCAAATTGAACGTCAAATTCGTGGGTTCACATGCCGGCATTTCGATTGGCGAAGACGGCCCGTCGCAGATGGGAATCGAAGACATCGCCCTGGCTTGTGCGTTGCCCGGAGTCAAAGTCATTGTCCCTTCGGACGCAGTCTCGATGGCTGCCGCGACAGCGGCAATCCTGGCGGAACATGGACCGATGTACCTGCGAACCGGGCGCGGCAAGACGGCCACGTTGTATCCCAACGGTTGTGATTTCAAGATCGGTAAATCGATTCAGCTGCGAGATGGCAGCGATGTGACGATTATCGCCAATGGCATCATGGTGGCCGCGGCGATGGATGCCGCCACCGAACTGGCCAAGAATGGCGTTTCCGCACGCGTCATCGATATGCACACCGTCAAGCCGATTGACGAAGAAGCCATTGCCAAGGCCGCGCGAGAAACCGGGCGGATTGTGATCGTTGAAGAGCACTTGATGTTCGGTGGACTCGGTTCGGTAGTCGCCACCGCCGTGGGGCGGACGGTCCCGGTGCCCCTGGCGTATGTCAATATCGGCGACTGCTTTGCGGAAAGCGGCGATCCCCAGGGATTGCTCGACAAGTACGGTCTGACGCCCGCCGCCATTGTGAATGCTGTCAAATCAGTCATGGGGTAATGCAGGACTGCCACGGCTCCGCGAAATCGCGATGCCCTGTCGTTGTCAGAAGGGAGCTGCGGAGTGATCGCCTATCGCCACTTTCGGAACGGCGACCCACCGCAGTTACTCAAGCTGTGGCACGAGTCCGGTCTAGGCCGAGGAGCCGCTTTCGGCATCACATGTGATGCGCTGGATCTGCTGGTTTTCTCGGTGCAGTATTTCGATCCACAAGGCTTGATCGTAGCTCTGGATGGGGACCGGATCGTGGGCTTTGTCCATGCCGGGTTTGGCTCAAACGATACGGGCTCGGCGATTTCTCCGCAAAACGGAGTGATCTGCGTCGTCCTGGTCCATCCGACCTACCGCAGGCAGGGAATCGGCCGGGACTTGGTTCGACAGGGCGAGGAATATCTCAAACAAGCCGGCACCATCCATGTCCAGGCGGGTGCCGCGCCACCCCGAGATCCATTCTACATGCTGTTGTACGGGGGGTGCGAAGCGGCTGGATTCCTGGCTTCCGATCCCCTGGCCGATCCATTCATCCAATCACTGGGTTATGAAACTCGCGATCGGATTCTGGTGTATCAACGCAATCTGAAAGCCAGCCCTGATCCTGTCGATTTTCGCGTCGTGGGAAATCGACTGCGATTCCAGTTATTGATCACCGATCAGCCGCGGACGCTGGCTCCCTGGTGGGTGACTCGTCTGGGACAGCTGGAAACGCTTCGCTTTCAAGAGGTTCCCAAACACGGCGGCGAACCGGTTGCAGAATGTCTTTGTGTCGGCCTGGAAACGTATACACATACGTGGAAGTGTCGAGCGGTCGGCTTGAGCGACCTGTTCGTCCCGCCACCTCAACGTCGCAAAGGCTATGCGAAGACATTGATGCTGGATGTCTGCCGCCGTCTACGTGAAGAGCAGGTCGATATCGTGGAGATGCACGTTTCCGCTGATAACCCTGACGGAATCAAGCTGCTGGAATCGACCGGTTTTCAATGCGTCGATTCCGGCGTGACGTATTTTAAATCGCTGCTAAATTGAACCACCAGACCCCGTGTGCGGGGTCAGTGTCGTCAGTCACAATTCCGTTTCCCAGGAATTCGTTTTGTGAGCGCGATCCCGGTCATCGACTTGGTTGTCTGGGTTTCATACCTTACGCGGGCAGAAATGAGACGTTTCGAACGCGGGGAAATATATTGACAAACAACTCATTCGTCATCGCGAACAGTATAATTCTATTTGATTGTCCTCAACAGACCTGAAGTCACCGACGCCGACAGCATAAAAGAAGATCATGAACATCCTTGCGGAAATCAGAAGCCGTTTCGCGTCCGTTCTGTCAGTCTATACAGACCAGCCTGCTCAATATCTGGAGATGATCCGTCCGGTCGAAGACTCTCGGCACGGTGATTATCAGGCCAATTTCGCCATGAAGCTGGCCAAACTCTGTAATCAGAATCCTCGTGACTTGGCACTCGCAGTCGCCGCGAAAATCGAGTTGTCTGACATTTGTGCTCCGCCGGATGTCGCGGGGCCCGGATTTATCAACCTGCGATTGAGTGACGGGTGGCTCGGCACAGAAATCAATCGCATGGCGGCCGACGACCGTGAAGGGGTCGCGCCTGTCGTGTCGCCCAAGACCTACGTCGTGGATTTTTCCGGTCCGAACGTCGCCAAACCGATGCATGTCGGTCACTTGCGCAGCACGGTGATCGGTGATGCCATCTGCCGCATTCTGCGATTTCTGGGACACCAGGTGCTTGGAGACAATCACATCGGTGACTGGGGCACGCAATTTGGCATGATTATCTACGGGTACAAGCATTTCCTGAATCAAGCGGCCTTTGAACAGGACGCGGTGCTGGAATTGGCGCGACTCTATCGTTTCGTGAATCAACTGTGTGACTATCACGACTTGCGGGCACTCCAGCCCAAGCTGGACAAGGGGCTCGCCGAGAAGCTGGAAGAAATCGATGCCGCGGCAGCAGCCCCTGGTGACGAAAAACAGAAGCAGAAGCTACAGAAGAAACTGACCGGTGAACTGGAAGTGATTCGCGAACAAATCGCTGACAGCCGTAAGAAATTGTCGACGGTGGAATCCAATCCTCAGGTGGAAGCGTTAGCCCGGCAGCATCCCGAAATCGCCGTCAAATCGCGTCTGGAAACGGCCAAATTGCATGGTGGTGACCCGGAGAACCTCAAGCTGTGGAATCAATTCGTGCCAGCGTGCCTGGATGCGATTCAAGGGGTTTATGATCGCCTGAATATCCATTTTGATCTGTCACTGGGTGAAAGCTACTACCAGCCGCAACTGGCAGCCGTGGTTGCCGATTTGAAGGAAAAAGGACTGGCGCGGGAGAGTGAAGGGGCGATGTGCGTCTTCATTCCAGGCACAGAAACTCCGTTCATCGTGCAGAAGACCGACGGCGCATTCACATATGCCACGACAGACCTGGCGACGATCAAATATCGCCGTCAACCACTGCATGCGGATGCCATGCTGTACGTCGTCGACACACGTCAGAGTGAGCATTTCAAAATGCTGTTTGAAACGGCCAGGCTGTGGGGCTATGGCGCGGTTGAATTCAAACACGTAAATTTTGGCACGATTCTCGGTGAAGACGGCAAGCCCTACAAAACGCGTTCCGGTGACACAGTGGGCCTGGAATCTCTCCTCGACGAGGCTGTCGGAGAAGCATTGAAGGTCATTGAATCGGAAGAGCTGGCCAATGGAGAAGATCGGCCCAAACTGGCTGCGGATGTCAAACAGCGGGTTGCCGAAATCATTGGCTTGGGCGGGATCAAGTACGCGGACCTCAAACACAACCGTGAGAGCGATTACAAATACAGTCTGAAGAAAATGCTGGCGAAAGAAGGCGATACGGCGACTTATATGCAGTATGCCTATGCCCGCGTCTGTGGCATCTTCCGTAAATGTGATGTGGAGCGTGATGTCGTCCGACAGTCACCCGATCGCATTGTTTTGTCACATTCGAAGGAACGCAATCTGGCGGTACAGTTGGCACGATTTGGCGAGATCCTCGAGTCGGCGATGTCTGAATATCGTCCGAATATCTTGACCGATTACCTGTTTCAAACGGCGAACGCCTTCAGTTCGTTCTACGACGAATGCTCTGTCCGAGACGCGGAAACGCCTGAGTTGCGAGCCAGCCGTCTGAGGTTGGTCGATCTGACCGCCCGAGTTTTGGCGCGTGGCCTGGAGTTGCTGGGAATTGAAACGATCGAACAGATGTAATGAGCATAGAAGAAGCTAACAAGGGCCCGGCGAGCGGTGGGTATAAGCCCACTGGTTCTTCGGTATTTTTTCTGGTTTTTACCTCGACTTTGGCCACCTTGCGAGGAAGGTTGGACGCAAATTCCTTGGCAAATTAGAGATTTTCGATTATTTGAAAGACCAACTAATTCCAAGGTGCTTAAATAATCGAAACAGGATTTTGAAACACAGAGCCACAGAGGGCACAGAGGTTTTTAAGTGGGATTTCTCTGTGTCCTCTGTGGCTCTGTGTTTCAAATCTCAAGCATTGATCGATCAACTTGTTTGAAAAGATGGCCAAAGTCGAGCCTATGACCCTCAGGAAGCAAAAAAATGGATCGCTATTCTCCTTGGAGTGCAGTCTTCCAATTGCGTTGGGCTGCTCTAATCGCTGTGATTGCGGGCCTGATCGCGACAAGGTCGTATGCGGTTTCAGAGACTCCCGCAGCCAATGACGACAAATCCGCGAAAACTGAAAAGAATCCGGCGAAATCCCGCGACCGCACAAAACTAGCGGAACTTAAGGTCGTTGTTCGAGACTCTGAGGGCAAACCTGTCGTTGGCGCATTCGTGTGGCCATATGCCATGCGAGTGAAAGAACAGGAGGGGCACGGATTTTGGGATGACGAGAAGTTCGGAACGCCCCAATTTGGGAGTAGCGATAATCAAGGGATCGCCGTGATTCGATACCCGGCGAAGATTGAATCTGGGGCCGAAGTGTTCACTACGAGACTATTAACATTCACGGCTGAACATCCTGACTTTGTCCGGCAGACCGTGCATTTTGACTTGGGGCCACCTCAGGCCGAAGTCATACTCGAACCCGGTTGTGAAGTTCAAATCTCGGCCGTTGATGACAAAGGAACTGCCGTTCCCAACTTCGCCGTCCTGATGTCCGGCGAAAATGCCACCGATCAATGGGTCGGCGACGGACAAAATGGCCGGCGAACTCGATCCGTTCAGGATGGCAAATGGCAAACTCTGCTGGTGAGCATTCCCGACATGGGGCCGACCCTGTTCAGCGGAAT
>JAQGHT010000986.1 GCA_028291565.1 Planctomycetaceae bacterium
AAGTCACCAGCTTCCATCAGCCGGTTGATCTCATCAGCGCGCGCCTGTTTGCCAGCAGAGTCAAAGAGAGTCCTGCTGATGAATGATGCGCTGCAACAATTCCGCGGTGGTCGACTTCAGCTCGAGATCCATTTCCTGAATTCCTCAGACACATTGCAAACATAGGAACAATACAGCGGGGCACGCTCACGGGACGCAATTCTGGCCCGCGAAACCCTGCACGTGGAATTATACCAAATGCCAGAATCGGGTCTATGGTGTCGCGAATTGACCCAGGCGATGACAGCCGATTGGTGTGGCGGATCAGTCGGAATAGTTGCATCAGCCGGATTGGTCGGATCGGTCCGATCAAATGAGCGTGCTCACCTTCGGCGTTGTTCGCATCGCTTTGCAGATGATTTACTTTGTGGGCTCAGTTGTTTCCGAACTCGCGTTCTTGTCCAAAAGCAGCCCCAGGCCGCGCAGCTTCGAACGGAGCGTCATTCGCGAAATTCCCAACCTTTCAGCAGCTTTCTGCTGATTGTGATGCACGAATTTCAGCACTTCTTCCAGAACTACCCGGTCGACCGCGTGGCAAATCTTGTCATAGACATCCGGTTCGTCTGTCGCGAGCAACTGCTGCGTCAGGGCCTGCACATCCAACCGCGCCACACTCGTGGCAATTGCCTCGGGGCGAGCTTCCGCCGGATTTCCGACTCGACACGAATCTGGCAGGCAGTCCAGCGTTAAGATTTCTCCTGCCGTCTTCACCATGGCGAACTTGATTGCACTCTGGAATTCGCGCACATTTCCGGGCCAGTTGTGGCGCCGTAGAATCTCCATGGCGTCTGCAGTCAGTCCGCGGACATTTTTTTTCAAGTCTCGATTATTGAGTTGAATAAAATGCTCGGCCAGGAGCGGAATGTCCTCGAGTCTTTCCCGTAGAGGAGGCAGGTGGATCGTGAAGCCGTTCAGCCGGTAAAACAAATCCCGGCGATATCTGCCGGCTTCAACCAGGCCGGTCAGGTCGCGATTTGTTGCTGTGATAATGCGGACATCGGTTTCGACGGTTTGATTACCTCCGACACGTTCGAATTGTTGTTGCTGCAACAGACGTAATGCTTTGGCCTGCGTCGCGGGACTCATGTCGCCAATTTCGTCCAGGAAGATGGTTCCGCCGTTGACCTGCTCAAACTTGCCAATCCGGCGCGTGTCGGCGCCCGTGAATGCGCCCCGTTCGTGTCCAAACAGTTCACTTTCGAGCAGTGTTTCGGGAAGCGCGGCGCAGTTGATCGCCAGGAAAGGTTTTGTTCCGCGCTGGCTGTAGTGATAGATTGCCCTGGCGACCAGCTCTTTCCCCGTACCGCTTTCCCCGAGAATCAACACGGGAACGTTTTGCGGAGCCAACCGGCCTATCGTTTTATAGACATCCTGCATTGCCTGTGAATTGCCGACGATGTGGTCCGCGGAAAGATCGGCGGGCTCGGAACCCATCAGCGCCGGAATCCGGTTCAGGCGGCTCATTTCCAGAGCCTTCCCAATCACTTCCTCCAGCCGGGCAAAATCGACAGGTTTCAGCAGATACTCAAAAGCCCCCGTTCGCATTGCTTCAATCGCGGTTTCCGTGCGGGCATACGCTGTAATGATGATGACCGGGACGCGGGGATCAAAGCGTTTGATTTCCTGGTAGGCTTCCAGACCGGACATATCGGGCAATCGAACATCGCAGAGCACGGCATCGGGTTTCAGATCCCGCACCATCTGGATCCCTTTTTTTGCCGTGGCAGCGGACACGACTTTCAAGGTATCAGTAGCCAGGCACGTTTCGATCGAATAGGCGATATTCGGTTCGTCGTCGATAACCAACAGGGTCGGCATGTTTTGAGCAGCGTGTTTGGGATCAAAGTTGCAGAAACGTAGTAATCGGAAGACTGTACCACCAATTCTCCCGGGACGCGAAGGTCTGACGAAGTTCCTGGGAATGGGAGTTCATCGTCTGTACTTCGTCGCACAGCCTCGAATGCTTATACTCCACATTACTTTCAAAGAGTTATCAAGCTGTGACGCAGAAATCTTGAATTTGTCGCTGAGCGCTCTCAATGGAAATCATCACGGATTCAGAAATCCTTGCGACCCGTCCTGCCAAGAACGTGGTCGATCCGTGGCGGCCGTACGCTTACTTGACCGAACCAGAACGAACAGTTGCGGGGCAAATTGAGCAAGTCGCGACGTTGTTTCTCACCAATCGCGAATGTCCCTTTCGCTGTTTGATGTGCGATTTGTGGAAAAATACGCTGGACGAGCGCGTTCCCCTGGGGGCCATTCCGGCGCAAATTGACTATGCCCTGGCGCGAATGCCCGCGGCTCAGCACATCAAACTGTATAACAGCGCGAATTTTTTCGACCCGCAGGCCATTCCTCGTGAAGACTGGCCGGCAATTGCCGGTCGAGTACGGGATTTTCGCACAATCATTGTCGAAAATCATCCCCGTTTATGCGGCAGCGACTGTCTGCGATTCCGAGATCTGATAGAAACTTCATTAGAAGTGGCGTTGGGCTTGGAAACCATTCATTCGGAAGTCCTTGAGCGTCTGAACAAACGCATGACCTTACACGATTTCGATTCGGCAGTGGAGTTCCTGACCAGGAATGAAATCTCCGTGCGGACCTTTCTCCTGTTGCGACCGCCGTATCAGACTGAATCCGAAGGCATCGAATGGGCCTGCCGTGGGATTGAGTATGCATTTGATCGGGGTGTTGGCTGCGTAAGCGTCATTCCTGTTCGCGGTGGGAATGGCATTATGGAACGCCTGGCCCAAGAGGGATTGTTTCAGCCACCCAGTCTTTCGGCGCTCGAGACCGTGCTGGAATTTGGATTGAATCAAGGCCGAGGCCGTGTTTTTGTGGATCTTTGGGACTTGGAGAAATTTGATCTCTGTTCGAAATGCGGTCCATTGAGGCGTGGGCGATTGCAGCGAATGAATTTGTCGCAACAGATCGAGCCGAACGTTACGTGCGACTGCGCTATCAATCGGGATAACTGACACTATGCTGCATGATTTTGCCATCATTGGCGCGGGATTTGGCGGGAGTCTGATGGCACTCATTTTGACTCGATTGGGATTCCGGGTCATCCTGATCGATCGTGGGCAGCATCCCCGGTTTGCCATCGGTGAATCGTCCACACCCATCGCCAATATTATTCTCTCTCAGTTGGCGAAGCAGTATGACCTGCCCAGGCTGGCGCCACTAGCCGAATATGGATCGTGGAAACAGTCTTACCCGCAACTCGGCGTCGGTTTGAAACGCGGATTCAGTTATTTTCAACATCGACTCGGACAACAATTTCAGCCCTCGTTCAATCATGAATCGGAATTGCTGGTTGCCGCCAGTGCCGGGGCTCACGATGCCGACACTCACTGGTACCGCCCGGATTTTGACGAGTTTGTCGCTCAGGAAGCAGTCGCAGCGGGTGTTGAATACTCGGACTTGACGGATGTCCGCGTTGAGCCTGACGGCTCGCAATGGTTGATCGAAGGAACGCGTGCGGCGTCTCCGGTATCGTGGCGCGCCCGGTTCTTGATCGATGGTTCAGGCGAAGGTGCAGTTCTGGCTCGACGGTTTGACATCAAAAGTCAGGTCCATCAATTCCACACAGATTCGCGCGGGTTATTTTCGCACTTCCGGAATGTGCCCCGGTGGGACGCTCTGCAGGGGTTTTCACGCGGACAGGGGCTGGAGCATCCATTTTGTGAACATCCTTATCCATGCGACGACGCCGCATTGCATCACGTTTTCGACGGTGGCTGGATGTGGGTTCTGCCATTTGAGAACGGGATCACGAGCGTTGGCTTTTCTCTCGATCGCCGGAAATATCCTGTTCGAACGGACCTTACACCCGTTGAAGAATGGCAATTGATGCTGAGTCGATTTCCTTCGATTCAAGAGCATCTCGCAAATGCCGAGAACGTTCTGCCTGGGAACAAGATGATTCGTTCCGGCCGGATGCAACGCTGGGCGGCAAGAGCGACCGGACCCAATTGGGCCATGCTTCCGGCGACAGCAGGTTTCCTGGATCCGCTGCACAGTACTGGAAACGCGCATACATTAAGTGGTATCGAACGTCTGGCAGCGCTCTTCTCGGAACATGGCCTGAATGTCAATTCCACCGACTTTCAAGAGGCGTTAAAAACCTACGAAACAAACCTGCACGCAGAGGTGCATTTAGTCGATCTGATTGTCCACGGCTGTTTTCGAGCCATGGCTCATTTTCCGCTGTTCGCTGCCTATTCCATGTTGTACTTCACCGCGGCGATCTGGGCAGAACATCGACGGCGTAACGGATTGTGGAGCAAACAAGACGCTTTTCTGGGAGCGACCGATTCGCGATACGTTCAAATCGTCGAAGAGTCCTATCGAGATCTGATCGAACTGACGCAACAACCACGATTGACAGCAACCGAGGACCACGCGTTTTTGCTGCGCATGCGCGAGCGGATTGCGCCCTATAATCTCGCAGGATTGTGTGATCCAGGACGCAAGAATCTTTATCCATTTCCGGTATAGGGTTGGACTCGATTCGAGTTCGCAATCGAACCACATCAGGCTCACTTGGCTTCTTCATCCGCGAATGGATGTAAGGGCCTCAAAACGTTGGGTTTTGGGACCGCCTCTAAGGCGGCTTCGGCGAGCCGCAAGTCCTCGGCCGTCGTGATCTTCATGTTGATCGATGAGCACTCCACCATTGAGATGGGATGGCCGTACTGTTCAATCAATTGGGCTTCGTCCGTCGGTTTAAGGTGACCCTGTTTCGCATAGGCGTCCAGCAGCAGTTGCCTGCGAAATACTTGCGGCGTTTGCGCTTCCCACAGGTTGTCTCGTGGGACTGTCGCTTCGATGCAACCGTTCGAATCGACTCGCTTGAGTGTGCTGGTGACGCGGATCCCTGCCATCGCAGCGCCTGTTTGTTCTGCGGTCTTGAATACGCGATCGATCCATTCTTTGCATAAAAGCGGCCGGGCCGCGTCATGGACCGCTACGAAATCGACGTCCGGTCTGATTTGGGCGAGTCCATTGCGAACGGACTCACTGCGGTCCGCACCTCCGGCGACAATCTGGATATTCATGAAGGCCAGATTGGGCGCATATTTTTCTTTGAAGAATTCCATATCTTCCGGAGAAATCACAATCACGGTCTGAATGACATCGTCCCGATTCGTGAAATGTTCGGCAGCTCGCAGCCAGACGGCGCGGCCTTTCAAATCAAGAAACACCTTTTTGCGATTCTTCATCGCTAATCGAGTGCTTTTTCCTGCCGCTGGCAGAATGACGGCGAATTTGGCCATCGAACGGAACCTCTGTTTCAAGAATCGGAACGCATGCTTTCTGAAGCCGTATCAGGTAACGCCGCAAGGGATTTTCTGACCGCCGATTTCCACGTCGCCAAGGTTGCCAAACCTTGCGCATCGGACCGGAAACGGAACGAACCGTCCCCAATTTCCGTTGAAATTGGCCAAAAATCCCTTTCGGAGCTACGTCAGGGCTGTTTCCGACAGAATATCTCACGCCGGCTCGAACAGGCAAGCCGCGTAGTAGTAATGTGAGGCAATGGGCGTGGAAAAGGGACGGGGTCAATCAGCCGGAACGCACTAGCGTCCGGTTCCGGATTCGCTGGGTAGTCCGACGATGGCTTTTGAAACAGGTTGAGAAATCGGTTTTCGTAGTCTTTGAAAACCTCCAGGCGGTCGAGTTCACGTTTCAGTTCATAAGCTTTGGTGCGGTCCTGCCGAGCTTGTTCAAACAGCTTCTCGATGTGGTTTTCATCCTCCGCTGATAGACGCTCTTCCTCCTCGACACGTGATTCTTCTGTGAACTCCTGGCTATCTTCTTCCGGTTCTTCGGACCTGCTCTTTTCGATCGCTTCTTCGACCTTGGATAACAGTTGGCCCAAATTGCGATCCATTATCCGAGCTTGCTCGACCAGTTCATGCGTATCAATTTCGATGTCGGCGATACTGCTGAAGACTCGGACGACCGCCAGCGCCGCTTTCGGAAACGGAAGCTGGGCGAAGATATGTGGCATTTCACCGAGCAGACAGGTTCCGCGAAGACCAGATTCGGCCGCGACACCTAGTAGAACTCCATTGAGCCCGCTGATTTGGCCTTCCTGTAAGAGATCGATGTCGAGTGACTTTAGTTGTTCCAGGCCCTGCTCTTCGGTTGCTGCGCCAAACACGCGTGAGACATGCTCTGGATGCATCTGAGTGGCCATAGCGGCGAATGTGAAAACACGTTCGACACCCAATCTACGAGCCAGATCGATCAGACTGTGACAGAACTGGTATTTACCTGTCGGAGGTTGAGCTTCGCCGATAAACACAATCACATCGTGTTGATGTTGAGGATCAGTCCAGACAAACAGGCGACTGCGAGGCAATCGGCCTGGATGGATTAATCCGTCTTTAACTTCTACATGTTCCATTTCAAATAGTTCTTTGGGTGAAAACTCGGCGAGCAGGTGCATACCCAGTTTGGAGATCATGTAATAACCAGCGCTTAATGCGACATTACCCATGCCCGGCCACACGGCCACCAGCCAAGGCTTATTCAGCTTCATTATCTCAGTCATGGCAAACTCCAATCGCAGCATTTTTTCGAGTGAACTCTTTTGGGGTCGAGGAGATCCCCAAACCAATTCAGAGTCATACGTCTAATGCCCGCGTTCATTCGAGAGGCGCAAGCTCGGCTACGATCACCTCAGTCGTTCTCTCTTTTACGTTGATCCGACAAACGCAATTCGAATGCCGCAATTGCATCAATCTCGCGATCTCAGTCCGAAACCGCTCGCGTTTCGACAAAATCCGCGCAGGATTGATCCGGGAATTCCGTAAGTCGCAACCCTGCGCTCTACAGTCATTATTGCATCGACGACTCAAAAGCCGAGTTTGATTCTTGTGAACTTTGGCTCCGAACCGCGCTACACGAGATTTGGAGCAGCCAGTCGACCTTTTGATCAGGAATCTTGTCGTGCGCACCGATCGGTTCGAAGCGAGAGCGGTTAAACTTTGGGTGTGCCAATTAAAAAGACAAATCTCCGCTGATTGCCTGTAAGGCGACCGGCAAATGCAAGGTTAGCGCGGGATAAAAAAGGATCTGATCGTCGGTAGAAGAAAGGACTTGGGCCACTGAAGGCGCTCCCTTTCCAAGCTCCATGCTCTGCGAGAAAGCGGGGTGGCCTTAACGTGTTTTTTTCTCGTCGCGCGATTTCGACATTTCTCGCAATCGCCTCAGCAACTCGGCCATATCGGCAGGCATGGGCATCTTGAAGGTCATTTTTTCTCCCGTGATCGGATGGACCAGACCCAACTCCGTGGCATGCAAGGCAATCCGGGGAGCCCCACTGTGATCGGGGACTGCCTTTTCGAATAACGGCGTGTGATAGGTTTTTTCGCCACAGAGAACGTGGCCTCGTTCCGCCAGGTGAATACGGATTTGATGCGTGCGTCCGGTTTCCAACTGGCATTGCACAACCGTGTAACCGTCCAGATATTCGAGCGGTTTTACGTGCGTGATGGCATGCTGTCCGACGTCTTTCAAGGTCGTACTGCCGCGCTTGCCGTCGCCACGATCTCGAACGAGGTTGGTCTCGATGGTCTGTGCTTCCAGGCGGCCCTGGACGATCGCCACGTAAATCCGATGCATGTCGTGCTTGCGAAACATCTGCACGAGTTTTTGTTCGGCTTCGGGAGAACGCGCGAAGATCATCAAACCGCTGGTTTCCCGATCAAGCCGATGCACGGGTCTGATTTTGGGCGGCCGTTTGCCTTTGGGGAGCCGAATCTTCTCCTGCTGGGCAAGAACTTTCGGCAAGACCTCATCCAAAGTCGGCTGAACCTGTTTTCTTCGGGACGGCCACTCTTTCTCTTCCGCATGCCGCAATGTCGTCATTCCAGCAGGCTTTTCGACAATGACAATGTGCTGATCCTTGAATCGGATCTTGACGTCGACATCCTTGGGCGGAGCGGACTGCGAGTGATCCAGGACTTTGACGACGTCTTTGACTTTGAGTTTACGTCCTTCGTCGAGACACAAGTTGCCGTTGACTTGGACATGTCGGCCGGTGAGCAGTTTGCGGACCTTGGACCAGGACTCTCCCGGCAACCAATGGCGAAGCAAGGCAACGAGAGTCAACGGAGTCAGTTCTTCCGTGACATGAAACACTTTAGCGTCAGGGCGGGGCATGAATCACAATTCGCAGGGGCGGTAAAACTCGAGAGGCTCAACCGACAATGGTAGCCGGACAATGCGGGCGACCTCAATCGTCTCGAATGATTTTAGCGGGTAAGGGGGCGTGAAGTGAGTCTGAATTGCCTAGGAGTTCACACGGTTAAGTCTCGCAGTGGGCAACCCTGCGGGGGACTTTCAAACATCGAAACCCCTGTCGCGAAGGTCGTTCGCCCTTGAAACCGTAGAGGGCGGCCGCACGAAATCTCGGACTTTCTGATACCAACCTGCCGTCAAAAATCTCTGATTTGTCAATTTTTTCAAGCTGGAGCAGTTGATTTGGCGTAATGCGTGGGAATTGGCTGGACTTCAGACGCACGTGGAAGCTGAGCCGTCTCATTTGTTCCGACGCGTTGTAACGAGACGGTCGTTTGAGTAGAGTTAAAGCCTCTCTGCGGAAGCTACTTGCTTCGAGCGGACAGACGGACGAGAGTGGCGGCGAATTGGCAAAAAGGGGGCTCGTATCAGCGGATTCGGGCACCGTTCCATCGCGATGATTCGGGAATACTGTGATTCGGAAAATGAATTGGCTGGTAACGTGGGGGCTTTTTGCCGCAATTTGCTGCGCGGCTGTGCCTGCGGAAGCGACCGCACCGGTACCAATTTCGACCCAGGATTTTCGCGTCGGATTTGCGGGCTGTTTTCAGGTGGGGACTTGGACGCCGGCTTCGGTCAAGGTCGTGGGAACCAGCGCGATTCCCGCGAAGCTGGTCGTTATTGCCCCCGACGCAGACGGGCAACTCGTACGTTCCGAAGGACCGGTCCAGACTTTGGTTCCCGGCCAGGAACAATTATTGACCGCTCGCTTCTGTTCCGGACGTCAAACTGGCGAAATCCTGCTCCGCGTTGAAGCCGGAGAATTCACTACCGAGCGAAAATTTCGTCCTGGAAGCGGAACCGCCGAGAATACATTGATTGAACTTCGGCGGGGTTTTCGCCAGGATGTTCCCTTTTGGGGTTTATGCGGTGTCTCTGAAAACTTGTTGGCCGATCCTCTGCTGGGAGCACAGCCCGATAGTAGCTCCACCACACCCGGGTCATCAGTGCCGTCCACTGGCGAAGATCAATTGCCTCAAATTTTGCGATTGAGCATTGCTGACATCCCTGAAGATGCCGCCGATTTGAGTGCTTTCGATCTGTTTGTTCTGGCCGCGAATGAGGGAGCGACGCACGCGACATCAGGTCAGACAGGGAGACCACTCTTTTCACAACTTTCGGACCGACAGAGTGCTGCCCTGCGTGACTGGGTTCAGGTTCGCGGTGGCCACTTGATCGTTTCGCTCGGCAGCCATGTCAAAGAATTTCAAGCATCACACCTGGGGCAATGGTTAAAGTTGCCGCTTGAATCAACAGATGAAGTTCGACAGTTGGGAGGACTGGAAGCCTTCAGCGGTCACCCGCAGCCACTCAAGATTGACCGACCGGTATCCATTGCTCAATTCCGAGGATCGGCACCGGGACAAGTGTTGGCACAATCGTTGGGCGTCCCGCTTCTGGTGCAGATTCCCAGTGGATTCGGCCGAGTCTCTTTTCTGACGCTGGATCTTGATCGGCCCCCGATTTCGGCTTGGGCTGGGGCGGATCTCATGATTCGCCGGCTGCAGAAAGGTGATCGTAGCGACCTCGCCCGCGACATTCGCGATCAAACGACTCAGCTGGCAAAATCTGGAATCAATGATCTTTCTTCACAACTCTACGCTGCGGAAGAAGAATTTCCGGGTGTGCGTCGTGTGTCACTCTGGCTCGTCATGGTGCTATTGGCGGTCTATGTGCTGATTGTTGGACCGCTGGATTACTTGCTGGTTCACCGCTGGCTCAAACGTCCGAATCTCACCTGGATCACGTTTCCTGTCTGGATCGTAGCTGGGGGGCTGTTCGCAGTCCTGTTGGCGAATTCCTTGAATGGAACACATCTGTTGGCGAAACAGCTGGAAGTTGTTGACGTTGATCTGGCCTCGGGCGTGTTGCGAGGCCGTAGTATGTTGACTCTCTATAGTCCCAAAACGGCACGCTATACAGTCGAACTCAAGACTGGTCCATCAGAATCCTTTCGCGATCCGCAGCAACCCGAGTTGACTCCTGCCGTGAATTGGCTGGCACTGGCAGAGAATCGCGTCGGTGGTTTATACCGCGACGGTGGCGTCCAAATGACTCAACGTCAATATCGTCGCACTTCTGACGGCTCGGGTGTTGAAGACTATCCGCTGCAAGTCTGGTCCACAGGCCGATTTGGCGGAGAGTGGTCGTCAAAGGCCGCCACTTTGGTTGAATCAAAACTGGTTGGCTCGGGATTTGGGCAATTGGTGGGGACATTAAAGCTACGATTTCCAGAGACACTGGAAGATTGCATGCTGGCGTATGGAAATCGCGTCTATTTTCCCATTGTCATTCTGGAGCGGAAGAAAACCTCCAATCTTCCGAAGTTTTACACGTGGG
>JAQGHT010000991.1 GCA_028291565.1 Planctomycetaceae bacterium
TGCAACGATCGACCAACGTCCGCTCAATAAGCCCACTCTTCTGCCCCATCCACGCAACACCAGTTTACGGCACGTGCATCCCGCTCTACCTTATCACCTCAGCTGTCGACCACAGAATCAATATGCCTGTCTTCTATTTTCCTCGGCGGAGAACAGCACGTCGGAATCGTCAGACTGGATTGACAGCCCGGTCATCCTGGTGGCAGTAGGAATCGCCGGATTTATGGTTCTGGAACATCGAAAACAACGCCGGCGATCCGGGATCGGGACACGTCAAAAGCACCACTCGCGCTCGACCCTGAGAATTTCGTCGATTCCAACTCCCGACAACAAATTGGCGACATCCACGTCCAGCAAATCACAGAACGACAAACTCACCCGAAGCGCAAATGATCCAACCATGACTCTCATGCAAGCAAATCTGGACACAGATGAACGACTTGACAAGTCACAAGGCGATTTGTTGTCCCAGTCTTCATCCGAACAAGATTCAAATAAAGCCATCGAGGACGAACTTTTCACAGATCTTGCCTTCGCCATCCAAAATCTAGATCGTCCGCCCGAATTGCTTGGAACTCAATGGGAAGCCAAGACCCAACCTACTACCCGCTTTGACTGGGACGCCGAAGAAGCGTCATCCCCCAACTCACCGGTGTTTTCACCCGGAGTCATCTGGCTAGTCGCCTGTTTGTTGCTCGCCATTGGTTCGTTCGTGCCAACATTCTCGTGGCGAGAGCTCTCGAACAACCAAGCGACCGCAGCAGTTCCTTTCACCGAAGTTTCGGGGCCGAGACTGAAATACCGCGAGATCCAAGACATTCGCACAGGGATGCGGGTTGTTGCGGAGAACCCGGAACTGGTCGGAAAAAACATTCCTCAATCCGACATTCAACTGGAGACTTGGCGAAACGTCAGTTTGCGAATGGACAAGCCGGACGGTGGCGAACTCCTCGTCACACTGCTGCGGTCTGTCGATTGGTTGAGGGAACAACAGGCAGAAGCAGCCGGAACAATTCGTCTACAATTCCCGGAACTCGGCATCGACGGGCCGGCAAAAGTGCTGTCGATCGCGCCTTGCCCAACGATCGAACCGGGCGAAGGCAGAGTCGTCACCGGCACGTTCCGCCATTCATCCGCAGACGTTATTGACCTGTACGTCTCAAGTGAAACGAAACCAATCGGCGCAACTCGTAATCATCCCTTCTGGAGTGAGACAAGGCAAAAGTTTGTTCCTGCTGGCCGTCTGAACAAAAACGAACTCCTCAGGACAGAATTAGGAGAAACGTGCAAAGTCGAAAAGCTGGCATTTCAAGTTCGGCAATATTCTGTTTACAATTTGGAGGTAGACGCAGAGCACTGTTACACAATAGGCAGCTCTGGGATTGTCGTCCACAACAGCAATAATTACAACGTTGCCCCACCTCCGGGAGCAGGCAATGTTTTAAAGAACCTGAAAAGTATTCCGTGGGGGCAATATTGTGAAAATGGATGCGAAAAGGTGGCGAAACGGATCTCTCAGAGAGTTGGTGGAACTATTCAGAAGATAACTCCCCGAACTGGGCGCTTGCTTGGGGACCGGGGGACAATAGCGACAGGATGGCGCCACCACGTCGTAGTAGTTAAAGATGGTCGAGTCTACGATGCTATGACAGGTCCGTATGGACTTTCGATCGAAGATTTTAAGAATTGTTGGGAAAATGCTGATGACATCGAATTCGGTTTCTGACTATCGACTTGCTGCAAGATCCTTTATAGGGCAGGCATTATCTCGTCCTTCAATGTTTTTCAAGACGTTGGATCAATTGGAATCAATTATGTATGGGCATGGATTCGCATATCAACAGATGTTATTTGTGACGAACGATGAGACGTTTAATATCCACTTCAGCGACTGGTTGTATGAGCGCAAAACTCTATCATGTTCGTCTGGATGGGCATACGCAATTGAACAATACTGTGCGAAACGGAAACAGAATAGTGTCAGAGCATTCACGAGATATGTCAGCGACTTTTTCGAGAATTGGAATGTCGGACCTCTTGTGGTTGAGCGTGTTACTCGCAAAAGGCAAAAGGCTCCAAATGAGGATGCATAACCCCAGTATTGGGAAACACAAATTGGACTCGAAAGGATCAAGGGTCGGGACTTAACAACCTTTTCTTAAGTCTTACCCCCTTTCTCCATCTTGCACAGTCGCGCAAGTTACAACGAATGTAACAACCCAACAGCAACTGCTGGCTCTGGATGACCTCGTCATCGACCAGCAGACGGCCGCGACCGCCCACCAGGCGGTCATCACCGACACGGCGACGCGACATCAGTCTCAAGCCGATGTCTGGTCTCAGCAGGACACCGCGAGTCAGACTGACTTCGCGGCCTCGGTTGCAGATGCCCAGGCGGCGAAAGCTCGCCCGGATGCAAAGCGGCAGGAAGCAATTCAGCAAAAGACCGATGCGTCGAACCGGACAATTGCGGCGATGCAAACGGATCAGGACTGGGAGTCCCGAATTCCGACGACTTGGGGAATCATCAATCAGGATTCAGGATTAAACAAATGGGTCAGGCGTCAATTTCCCTTTTCTGCCCAATCTCCGCTGTCTTTTGCTTTCGTTCCACATCAGTCTGCGGTAACAAGCGCCACAATAAAGGGGCAGGCCTCGTTTTTGTGTCGTCCTCGTGGTCTCATGGTGGTTTCGAGGCCTAACCCAACCGCACAGCTACTGACCCATTGATCGTTTCCGAATGGCAAGCCTTTTCGAACACAATTTCGAAGTGCGTTGATTTCAGCCGCTGTTTCAGGGTTGTTGACCCACGTGCGCCACGATCTTGGTAGCACGGGGGGAAATAGAAGACAGGCATATCTGAGTTGACAAGATCAAATTCTCAGACAGAATATGTCTGCAAGCACAACTGGACTCGGTTGAGTTTTCTGAGGCGTACGAGGAATTCCATGGCGACCGCTCGCAAGGTTCTGGTCAACCCGACCGTCACTCCGTTTTATCACTGCATCTCGCGCTGCGTGCGGCGGGCTTTTCGTGTGGCGAAGAGAACGCTCACCGGAAGCAATGGATCGAAGTACGACTCCAAGAGCTCACGGGGATCTTCGGAATCCAGGTCTGTGGTTTTTCGATTATGGACGACCGCCTCCATGTGCTGCTGCGGCTGGACTTGCCGCAAGCGCGAGCCTGGTCGGCCGAAGAGGTGGTGCGGCGCTGGATCGTGTTGTGTCCGCCACGCGACCGCTTGGGCAAGCCGGTGGTGGTCACAGCCGCCTGGATCACCGAACGCGCCAAGGACTCGGTCTGGGTGGAAGCACGCCGCCTGCGACTGACTGATTTGGGCTGGTTCATGAATTCACTAAAGGAACCAATCGCTCGACGGGCCAACAAAGACGACAAGTGTACCGGCGCGTTTTGGGAAGGACGATTTCGTTCCGTCGCGATTCTGGACGAAGCCAGTCTGTTGGCGACGTGTGCCTATATCGATCTCAATCCAGTCGCAGCGGGGATCGCGGCCACACCGGAGAAATCGCCGTACACTTCGATCAAGTCACGAGTCGATCATTGCGCGGAACAAGGCCGGCTGGACGCGCTGCTTGGCGGTCCGTCCTCTGGGGCGAAAGCCGATATTGAGCAGGGGCATTGGCTACTGCCGATCGAAGACCGACGAAATCCGAACGGTCAGGGACTCGCGGGAACCAGTCGGGAAGGCCGCGTTCCTCGATCAGTTCTTGAATGCGCTGATCATACGGGCTGAGGGGCGCGCGGGGAGATGCTTGTAACGGCCCAGCTATACCGCTAACTTGTCATAATTCACCGCTACGCAGGCTCGGCCCAATAATTATTATTCGGCTGAGGACTCATGATTGATCGCATCGAACTCTATCGCAGATTTGCCGAGCGCTTCCATGCCGGCAAGCGGCGCCGGCCGGCGACTGAGGAGCAAATCACCGAGGCCGAATCGGCCCTCGGCGTGTTGTGGCCGGAGTCGTACCGACAGTTCGCGCTGACCTGTGGAGCGGTGTATTCCCCATCTCTGCTCGACCTTGATCGTTGAACGCAAGCCTGGCTTCTGCGACGTGCAGCAGTTCCTTACACCAAAGCAGTCCGTCACCGAGACGCGCCGGTGGCGGCTGGATCCGACCGGCGGGTGCTTGGCGTTCGCCAGCAACAGCTCAGGTAACTGGTTCGCCTTCCGGGAATTGGCCGGCTCGCCGCCTCGAGTTGACGACGCAACGGTATGGCTTTTCGATCACGAGAACGAGACCGTAGAGATTGAGGCTGAGTCGTTCGACGACTGGATCAGCCGGTTCCTCAGTATATGAAGCACGTCAAGCAAAGCGTTGCACTTAACGGAGCCAGCATTGCAGGTTTTCGGCGTCATCGCGTTCCTTGCAGCCGGCCCGGCAAGAGAATGCAGCCGCTCGGCGGCCCCGCGTTTCGCGCTCGCCGCGCTTCGGTCCGACACACCGAAGCGTCACCGAAACCCTCACATTCGTCAGCAACCTACCGCGGGTGGGACGGTTGCGAGCCTGGCGCACCGTTCCGACGAACTGGTACGAACGCGCGTGGCGACGGACTACGCGGATTTCGCGAGACTGGGGTACGTCACACAGGCACGAGTAACCCAAATTATGAATCTGCTAATCCTCGTGCCGGATATTCAAAACGCGATTTTGTTCAGGCCCGCGGTGACTTGCGGGAAAGTACCGATTTCGGATTGGGGAAGCGGAGTTGAACTGGCGAAAGTTGTCAGCAAACAGTTGGGTCAAACGGCCCCCTTGTCGTGCGGTCCTAGCCATTCTGGATGCTGGGCCGTTCCATCGAAGATGTTTGTCGTCTTGAATTTTTCGAATTCGCCTTGCATGGCCTTTTCGGCGGTCTTCTTCAATAACGCAGCGACTTCTTCATTGGATAGCGGTTTGAAGGTTTTAACAGCTTGTAAGTTCTGGTGCAGAATCTTCAGACTGTCGATTCCAGTAATAACCGCCGAGGTGGGAAGATTCATCGCGAAGTGCAGGCATTCAATGGGAGTGACCGTACCACTCTTCAATATCATGCCGGCCGCCATGGACTTCATCCCAAGGACGCCAATCCGTTCTTTAACCAAAACAGGCAACACCTTCTGCCCGAAACTTCGAAAATGTGCGTCCATGACGTTCAGCGGCATCTGGACTGTATCAAATTTGAATTTGTGCTGGCGTGCAACATCGAGCATCCGCAAATGAATTTCGGGGTCTTTATGACCCGTGAAACCAATGAACCGGATCTTACCCGCCTTTTGTGCAGCGAGCATTGCTTCGAGCGCTCCTCCCTCGGCAAAGATTCTGTCTGGATCTTCATATCGCAAGATCTCATGGTGTTGCATCAAATCGATGACTTCAGTCTTCAGACGCTTTAGTGACTCATCAATTTGCTTTGCCGCCGCTTCCCTGGAGCGAGCGTCGATCTTTGTCATGAGGAAGACCTTCTTTCGGTAGCCATCCTGCAAAGCCTTGCCCATTCGCACCTCACTGAGACCATCGTGGTAGTCCCAGCAGTTGTCCATAAAATTAACGCCAGCGTCGATTGCCTGTCGAATGATTTCGATGCTCTCTTTTTCTTCCTTTTGACGACCGATGTGGTGACCTCCCACACCGATCAACGAGACTAACTCACCAGTCGTTCCTAATGGGCGGTATCGCATGTCCCCACGTACCGTTTCGGGTAGTTTCTCGAACTGTAGAATGTCGGGTGGCTGTGCCCCTGCCAAGAGAGGAACGGTTGCCGTCGTCGTCACGGCCTCAAGAAATTCTCGCCGTTTCATTACTGCTCCCCACTGAACAACACCGATCACCTGAAGCGAAACGGAATGCACCACGTCGCTGGAAATTCAATTCACAATTCACTGAGAGATCGTCAATCGCCGCAACTTCCATGCCAGCAACTGTTTCTTGCTCAAGTGGATTGGTGTTCTGGATATTTTTGCAACACCCGCCCGTCCGCCAGCCGCAAGACGACCAGACGTTGATTGCTCATCGCTCAATTCACTACCCGAACATGCTGTTCTCTGCTTGGACTGTTGGACTCTGGTGACACGGAATTTGAATCGACTCAGCCTGAAATCCAATATCCTATCGCAGATTCTGTGCTGGCCGCCGGTTACCACCGTCAGGGATCCAATTTCCGAACGGGGATCAGGTCGGCTGTGACGCAGTTGGAGTGGCGAAAGCAGAGAACTTTGTACGATTCGCTGCTTCGGTCGATGTGACTGATGCGCGCCCGTCAGGCTCGAAACACTGCCGGAAGTCAGTTGTTGGCTGCAGCGGCCAATTTTGCCGGACGCGGGTCCGTCAAAAGACGCATCAACCTCGTACGGACTTCGGCCCGGCCACCAGGCCGTCCTACGGTGGGGAAGGTGAATCCTTTGCCGAATTGGTCCACGGTTCCATCAATTCGGTGTTTTCGAGCCAGAGTGCAAAGTACGGCTCATGCGACTTCTGTTCACGCAGCAACACCAGAAATGGGCGGTCGAAGTGGAACTTGCGGATTTCCGGTGGTGGTGGCTCATCCATCCCCCATTCTCCGACTATCGTTTCGATCTCCGCCGTCGATTCGAGTTTCGCCCCGCGCTCGTTCAGCACGAAGGCGGTTCCCTGTACGGCCCTGGCGATCAGTTCGGGGCGACCGTCCTTGCGGTACGAACTGCCGACGATTTCAATCCCTACAAGGTCTTTGTATCTCTGCAGGATGTTGAACGACAGTTTCGGGATCAGCAGACTTTCCTGATAGTCCAGAGTGAATCGCTTGTGTTGAGGATTGGGCGAGGTCACTCGGGCCAGCACTTTGTCCATCGTGGCCTGCAGCGTTGATTCGGCTGGAATCTTGGCGAGCAGCATCACGTCGCGCTCTGATTGGGTCTTGAGTTCGATGATGAAGTCTTCGTCTGTCCGATAGTCCTGGACGTGAACCTGGTTTTGTGCCACCGCTGATCCACCGAACGAGGCCACTGGTGCGGTCTTCGATCCGCTGGGGAACGAAAACGGGCCCGTGTTTCCATCGAACGCATCGGCGAACGACAGGCTCTTCAAGAGATACGCGTAAAGCACGCGTCCCTCTCCATGGGTGTCGGCAGGCGGTGCGGACGGTCCCGCTGCGCCGGGAAACCGCCGCTGTAGCTCTTCCGTCATTTTCGCGACATCGGCTTTGTCAACGGCCTTCGCGAAAAACGATCCGGGATCCAGGTTGTCGAGCGAAAACGGCTCGCGATTCAATTCGGTGGCGATCGCCGGCATCGGATTGACTGCGACGGGCAGATCGGGAGATTTTCGTAGTTGATCCCAGGCGATGCGGAATGTCGCGCAATACAGACAATTCCGGTCGGGCGAAAGGGGCGCTGTCGTATACGGCACGACGTCGGTCCCGGCGAACGAAGACGCATCTCGCCGCAGTGGAAATGCCGCGGGTGGTGCGGACTTGGTTTCACCCGTTGGACCGGTTCGTAGCAAAAGCCTGAGTATTCGTTCCTGAAGCGAGTCACTTAGTGAACGAGTCGCTCCGTCTGCGAGTACAATTTCGGTGCGATCGTACCGGCCAGCCAGTCGGGGGCCGGTCGCCGCAGTTCGCCTCCGCGTCGCCTGCTCAAGCGGAATGTCTCGTGGTTCCAGCCACTTGATCTCGGAATCGGCGGACTCAACCAGCATAATCGTATTCGACGTGCCGTTGTGGAACTCACGCATGCGGCTACTCGAAGTACCGGGCCAGGCGGTATATTGTCCGGTCACTCCCAGAAACTTGGCGTGGGATTCGCCAGGAAAACCGAATACCGCCGGCATGCGCGAGCCAAGCTCGGCGTTGTGCGGGCCGTTCCAGGGTTCGTCGAATCGGTACGCGTCGTAGAGTTCTTGCTCGCCCAGTTCGGGCAGGATGTAGACTCGCCAACTGTGCCACGGCGTGCCGTCACCGCCCAAGGTGTAGGCTGGAGGAAATCGCTGGTGTCGATCATGATAATTGCGCAGCGCGAGTGACAACTGGCCGAGATAGGCTTTGCACATCGCAGCATGGCGGGCCGGCTTCGCCAGATAATCATAGGCAAAGTACACGAGCGCCAGGAACACTACCGAGCCGCAGAGCCATCCGAACGAGCGAACTTTGGAATTCATGAAGTTCTCCTTGATCGGTGAGGCTACCGCTGCGCGACCTGAACGGCAATGACGACTCTTCGCAGGACGGATTTCCAATCAATCCCATAGTAACCAAGCGCTCTTCGGTCCGACACACCGAAGCAGTTGCGGCGATTGGGTAGTAGGGATAACCCCGATGTCGCGCGTGCCAGCGCACGGAGCTTGAAAACAGTCTCCTGGCTGTTCTCTGTCTAGGAACAGGGAAAACGGGGCAGGCGTCAGTAACCGCAGATTTTTCCACCAAACCTGCCCTTAATGACGCCTGCCCGCTTTTCTTCTTCGACCCACGCACCGGGCGTTCGCGCCAGAGGCGCGACTGTGACCGACAAACATTGACGGTGTCGGGAACGCGTCGGTCGATGTGACCGATGCGAACGGATGGCTTCCAAACTCTGCGACGCGATTGTTCAACGGTTTTTCACTGACGACGGCGTCAGCGTGAAGAGCGTGACGCATGGTTCGCCGGGTGGGGCCGCCGCATCGACTTTTGTTTTCGATTTACCCGGGTTTGTCGAGTGCAGCGCGACGACGATCGTTTCACCCAGGTTCAGCTCGACCTGCTTGTTCACAGTGCGGATCGTGAGGCCGGGGACGGTGAGCCCAGCGGTGACCACGGCGTATTCGAGGTTTCGCTGCGACGACTCGGCCTGGAATTCCAACCGTAGACGATTGGCATCAAGGTGAGACGCAACGAACTCGCAGCGATTTCCGAACTTGCGCCGTTGGATCGTCGTGTTGTCCCCTTGCTGCGGAACGGGAATGGGGAACTCCCCGCCGGTATGAAAACTCGCCGGTCGGCCGCACTGCGCCACGATTGATGTATCGCAAATCGACTTCACCCCGTCGGCCTCTCGAATTTGCTTATTCAATTCGGCGGTGTCTTTGCAGAGCGAAGTTACAATACCAGGATCGGTCAGCGGCTGGGTTCCGAGCTTCGACAACTCGGCCGCGACCTTCGCCGGAATCTCCAGCACGCGAAATCGAAATTCGATCTGGTTCGGCCTGCCGGTCAGCTCGCGAAGCTGATCGAGTTGCTTTTGCAGCTCTGCAATCTGGCGGCTGAGTTCCTTCGCTTCTTCGGGAGTTCGACGATTCGCCTGCCCGGTGGTGCCGTTTCCGGCCGCTCTCTCCTCAAGCTGGCTTGCCGCGCCGAGTTGCTCGATCGCCTGCTGAATGTAGTCGCGGGTCGACCTCCCGAAAGCATCCGCCCGGGGCTCGTCGCCGCGTGCGACGGCGGACAGGCAGAGCACGAACATTGCCGAAATTCGCCATTTTGCCGACATGACAGACCTCCCTGGATTTGAGAACGAGCGACCAGGGCGGGATGTATCACACACATGGCATAAGGTCAATGGCGTTCGGACTCCGTGTCGGGAAGGATGTGAGCTTCCCGCATCGGTCCGACACACCGACGCGCGCAATTGAGGCTACCCCATTTGGGAGCCTGACAATCACTTCGGCTCCGGATTCCAAACCACTCTTCCTGAGCGATTCACGTATCCGCGTCCCGCACCTTCGCCCCGCGCAGCGTGAAACGTCACCTCCGCAAGTTCGCCCAGGAAGAAATGACCGAAGTCATAGATCGGCGCGATAATAACGTCGCCTTTTTTGTAGATATAACCCCATTTCCTGTCAACTTTGACGGCCGCCAAACCATTGCTGAACGACGACACGCTCTGATACTTCGGTTCGATTACGACCGTCCCCGAGCGATTGATGTAGCCCCATTTCGCTCCAAACTTCGCACCGCAAAGCCCCTCGCCACAAACTTCTGTCTGACTTGCCTTGAGGTCCGACTATTCCCGGATCTTTGATGATTGACACCCTCGTGCTCCTCCGCATATAGTTTCCTAGGAAACCATATGCGGAGGATTTGCAGTGCAAGAACCGAGCACACTCGAAGATCATGCGGGCTACTGGCTGCGGTACGTCTCCAACCACGTCTCGCACGCTTTCGCGCGGAAAGTCGAGGCTCAAGGCGTCACGGTCGCGGAGTGGGTTCTTCTACGGGGAATGCTGCATGCCGGGGCTGCCAATCCGAGTCAACTTGCGGATGCCGCGGGCATGACGCGAGGCGCGGTTTCCAAGCTGGTCGAACGGCTTTCCCGAAAGAAGCTGGCGGTACGTTCGTCTTCGAAAGGCGACCGGCGCTATCAAACCGTTGAACTCACGGCGGCGGGAAAGGGGCTCGTGCCAGTCTTGGCTCAGCTTGCCGACGAGAATGATCGCGAATTCTTCGGGCATCTGAAGCCAGTAGAGCGAACCAAGCTGGTGAACCTGCTCCAAGACATCGTCCGTCGGCACTGTTGGAAAGATTTTCCAGTTGATTGAATCCAGATTCAGGAACCACAAAGGAGAATTATGAACGCAGAACAAATACAAGTTATTCAAGCGTGCGCACAAGGTGCATTGACGGGAGAGATTACCTTTCCTGAAATCGTCGCCAGGCTCGCCCAGATCGGTGTGGAACGGTATCACGCGGACTACAGCCGTCAGGAAATCACGTACTACTTGGCGGATGGCGACTCGCGGGTTGTCGCCACGCTCCATCCTTCTCACGTAACTGCTTCGGAGCTTTCAGCAGCGCCTGTTGAAGCCGCCGTTCGCCAGAGTCAGCGGAACGAGCATACCTACTTGGACTTCATTCGCAAGACGATGGCCGCCGGCTGCGTGGGCTACTTTGTCCAAATCACCGGTCGTCGCGTCATCTATTTCGGGCGCAACGGAGAATCGCATGTGGAGCATTTCCCGCCAGCACCGGTCAACGCGACCGCAACGTGAATCCACAGTCACTGCACGGTAAATCGGGGCGACTGGATTTGAAACCGGCACTGGTGTTTACCCGAGACCGATTTGAAATCTCTCCATGTCGCGCATCTGCGTCGGTCAGTCATACCGGCGCTGAAACACGCTCATGAAAGAGACTGATTTCAAGTGCCCAGGTCTGCACTATTCCCCAAACGTCAGGGAGGCTCACAGCGAAAATGACGCAATGATTTCCTTGCAGGAGGACGAGTTGTCGTATCACCAGCTGCTGTTAACCAAGCCAGCCCCAATCACCCGGTTAAGGTCATTTCTATTGTGGTCCAGCACCGAACGACATTTCTCGACTGATCCTTTTACCTTACGTCCTTAATGGCTGATGAATCGTTTTTTTCGCACATCAATTGTCTGAGTGACTTGATCCGAAAGGCCGTTGGAAGCTGTCAGTGTGACATCCATCGATCGCGTCGTTATCCGCCGGCCTTTGCCTTTGGTAGAAAATGTGATTTCGTGCAAGGCGGTTTGAATATGAGCGGCAGTTGTCGTTTGATTCAAATGCACCTGTAAGGTCAGATGACCATTTGCTGAACTAGGACCTGATGTGGACCCCAGGCTCGTTAATGGAGAAAGCACATACTGATCCAAGGCTTTCCGCTTGGTGCGAATCTCATTGACCTGAATTACGATTTGCCCTCCTCCCAAGCTTGCGTCGCCTGGCGTGACAGTGATCTGCGGCAGCACCGTGAGTGGCGGCTGCTTTTTATACGAAATCACTTTGGGGCCGTTCAAACTGAGAACTGGTGGCTCAGCGGCATTCGTGACGGTAATCGCCAGATCCTGAGAAGCTGATTGCGGTATTGTTCCATTATCTGTGACTGTGACTGTCACATGGTAAACATTATCGCCTCCCTGGTCCCTCGGTGACTCGAAATCAGGACTGGAGATAAAGCTGATCTCGCCGTTCGCATTGATCTTCATCAAGGCAGCGTCAGGCCCGGAGAGAGCATAACTTAAAACCGGAGTGGGTGAACCAGCCTCGGTCGCATTAACATCGAGGATGACACTCGACACAGGCACATTCTCTGGAACGCTGGCGGTTGCGTTTGAAATGATCGTCAGGGCATTGTGCTCAACAGTGAGTGAAACCGTCGCGACGTTCGAAGTGGCGCCCTGATTGTCTTGGAATTGATATGTAAAGCTGTCCGGGCCTGTGTAACCGGGGGCGGGAGTGTAGGTCACGACGCCGGTTGTCGAGTTGACGCTGGTCGTTCCGTGAGTAGCAGGTGCGACGATCGAAACGCTCGTGATATCCACCGTGCCGTCGGAGTCCGAATCATTCGCCAAAACGCTGATCACGGCCGGAGCGTTCTGGCTGGTGCTGGCGGTGTCGTTGATCGCCGTGGGCGGCGCATTATTTTGACCCGAGTTCACTGTCGCCACGAGACTGTCAGAGCCGACACCCCCGTGATTGTCAGTGACTGTGATCAGGACTCTGAAGTTTCCCCTGGTTGCATAAAGGTGGCTTCCGATCACAACACCGGTTTGGGCGGGCGGAGCACCCTGCGGAGTAAACCCTCGCTCGTTCACGGGAACTGCTTCCACAGTGCCGTCGCCCCAGTCAATCGTTGCTGTGTGCGTGTCGAGAGCCCCGGCATCAATGAAAGAACCGGCAACTGTCTGAAGTGTAAAGGGGCCTATGCTGGCATTGAATGACTGCATTGTCAGCTGACTCGGCAAAACTAAGGCGTCTCCGATCTGGATTGTTCTGTCGGTGCCTGCTTCGACCCGTGGAGCCACATTGCGTACCGTCACGGTGAACGAATCGGACGCGGACGCGCTTTCATCATCCGTCACGGTTAGCGTCGCCGTATACACGTTTTCGTTGGCGTAGGCGTGGCTTGCAATGACTGTGCCGGCTCCATTCGCTTCGGTAACCGCAACGGGTTGAGCTGGCGTGCCGTCGCCCCAATCGATTGTAGCCGTGTGTGTGTCAAGTAACCCCGGATCTATGAAACTTCCCGTCAGCTTGATCGATGTGCCTTCATCCGTGACTTGATCGTTTCCTGCCTGTACCGACGGGGCGATATTCTGCACGGAGACATTGCAATGAACCACGTCGCTCGCGCCAATTTCGTCGACAATTGTCACGACCGCGGAGTATTGCCCACTTTCGAGGTATGTGTGATTGAGCGAAAAACTGAAACCGCTCAGCATCAGCGGGTGTGTACCGGTGCCGTCGCCATAGTCGAC
>JAQGHT010001063.1 GCA_028291565.1 Planctomycetaceae bacterium
GGCTCTCTTCTGCGGAAGACGCTGCGCGCACTTTCCCGGCGCGGAACACCTCGTGCTCCTTTGACTTTCAACTGGTTCAGTTTGCGCCAAGGCTTTGCCTCGCCTGGTGCACGAGACGATTTCCCGAGGACTGGGTAAAGCGAGTGGCTTGACTTGAGACATGCTGCGCGGGGTGTGACCCCTCACAAAAACTGTCTGAGCCGCCCCGCGAAAGGAATAACATGAATTTTGGTTCGCTGTTGCTGGTCGATGACGACAAGTTTGTACTCGATGCCATGGCCGATTATCTCCGTGGCTTGGGATATCGCACGGAAACTGCCAACAATTGCCGCGATGCCATTCAACGGATGCGAGAATTCCCGTTCGAAGTTGTGATCTGTGATGTCAATCTGCCCGACCAGGACGGATTCCAGCTCCTCGAATGGTCCAAACAAAATACGCCGGAAACGTCGGTCATCCTCCTGACAGGCTTTGGCACGATTGAAAGCGCCGTCGAAGCCATTCGATTGGGGGCGTTCGATTATTTGACCAAGCCCATCATCTGCGACGAACTGAACTTCTCGATCGAAAGAGCACTCGGGCAACGCAAAATCGTGCAGGAAAACCGCACCTTGCGGCAACAGCTGAATGAACGATTTGGCCTGGGAAACATTATCGGTCGCGACTATCGCATGCAGAAGATGTTCGATCTGATCGAAAGCGTGGCCGACACGCGTGCCTCGGTCCTGATCCTGGGCGAAAGTGGTACCGGAAAGACAATGACCGCTCGGGCCATCCATCAACTCAGTTCCCGACGCGGCAAACCGTTCGTCGAAGTCGCCTGTGGATCATTACCGGATTCCCTGCTGGAAAGTGAGCTCTTCGGACATGTGCAAGGTGCATTCACCGGGGCAGTTCACGACAAAATGGGAAAATTTCTGCAAGCCGATGGCGGCACAATTTTCCTGGACGAAATGGCGACGGCTTCACCGAGCCTGCAAGTGAAACTGCTGCGAGTCCTCCAGGATCGGGAATTCGAACCGGTCGGCGGCAACAAAACACATAAAGTCGATGTCCGGTTAATTCTCGCGACCAATGCCGATCTAGAGGCGATGGTGGCCAAAGGGGAATTCCGGCAGGACCTATTCTACCGCATCAATGTCATTACATTGACTCAACCGCCGCTCCGCGAACGTCTGGGCGACATCCCACTGCTGTTGGAACACTTCCTGGCCGAATTCAACAGTCAAAACGGCAAGAATATCATCGGCTTCAGCGAGGCCGGTGTCCAACTGTTGCAACGCTACAACTGGCCCGGCAACGTGCGAGAATTGGTGAATATCGTCGAACGCGCCGTGGTGCTGGCCAAAGGCACCATGATCGGTATCGAGGACTTTCCAGACGCATTGCGACGTCAAGTGGCACTGCCAGATTCTCTCAACAACCGTGCCAATAATACGCCCCTTAAAGCGGCACTGGCCAGTCCCGAGCGGCAGATTTTGCTCGACGCCTTGGAAACGCACGGCTGGAATCGCCAGCACACGGCCAAAGCCCTGGGAATCAACCGGACCACGCTCTACAAGAAGATGAAGAAGTTCTCAATCGATTTCGACAAACAGATGCAAGTCCACTAATTTTCTGTTGGGGCACACGCAACTCGTTCCCAAGCTCCGCTTGGGAACGCACGCCCTGGAAGCTCTGCTTCTCGAGACCCCAAACTCAGCCTTGCGATCCCGCTGATCTGACTCTCTCAAATCGCCCGCGTTCAGGTTTGCCTGGGCGCGGGCACTTTCATTCCGCAGCAATATAACCTTTGTTCGTCAATTCCTGAATCCAATCTGCTCTACTCCTTGGACACTGTCCGAGAAGTTTGGCGAAGTGGGAATTCACAAAGATCTCACTGGAATATGGTCATGTCCCGAATCTTTCGACGAGCCATGCCGGATTCCAAACGATGAGATGAGCACACCATTTTGCCACACTTCGATGAGATCATGCGCAGCGCCTTTCGCTCCCGCATTGATCCCACCAAGCTTCTTTACGATCTTGACGGCAAGTTCTTTTGTAATAACGCGTGCCATATCATGCCTTCGAAATGAATTCACGCATGACAGCCAATTGCCGTGTCGGACCTACGCCCAGCGATTTCTCGGGCAGTTCATCAAAACGATTGAATTTTAAGACGAGAATATCAATCAGATTCCACACCGCCTCTTGAACGGTATCACCAGTGGCGCTGATGTTTGCGTCGAAGAAAGTCGCGACATAGTCATCTCCGTTGCAGGCGAGACTGACCGGAATCAGCTTGAGGAGCCTCAGCGTCGATGGCGCAAGCGACGTGATGGACGCATGTTGGAACTGCGTATTCTCCAACAGCTTCACTCTGTCTTCAAGCAAACCAACTTTTGTGGCAATTTTGTCTTCGTCCAAGACAGACTTCCGGCCAGTGAAAAACTCATTAATATACCAAATTCTTTTCCAGTCGCCCTGAAAAATCAACCGTCCTGAGGCAACCGAAGACGAACAGCGTTCCCTTGTTATGAACAACGGGTGCAATGGTTGCAAGTTTCAGATCCCTGAATTCTAACACACTTTATTCCGCGATTAACACCGGTGTAGTCGACACGAACGGAGAATTCATCCAGCAAGTCCCCCATTTTGACAAAAGCCGCTGACAGTGGACATTATTCCTTTGTGAGGCTCATCTGGGCCCGCTACAATCGCAATTCTGTCTTAACTCCCGGAATCAACAGGTTCTGCAGGAGTTGTTTTCAACTGGGAACTGTTTGAATCGCGTCCTCTTGAATCGCGTCATCAATCGGAATTTCTGATCACCCTTGGAATTGAAATGTTGATACTTGATTGGTTGGCAGGCGCTCCGTCCGAACTACTGCGGAGTTCTCGCGGCAAGTGTGCGAAGCGGCGGGAAGGGAAAGAAGCGCGTCTCCGCGTTGCTGGAATCGAGGCTCTTGAAGAGCGAATGTTGCTAACCGCAGTCTCGAATGGCACTGTCGCCAGTTTCGTGGCGATTCCCAGTCCAGCACCAACCGTCTTTCCGCAGCCGGGAGATCAGTTCGGATTCTCCGTCACTTCAATTGGCGACCTCAACAATGATGGGGTCGCCGACTTGGCAGTTGGGGCACCGCAGGACAGCACGGTGGGCTACAATCGTGGTGCCGTTTACATTGAGTTTCTCAATGCGGATGGAACGGTGAAATCGACCACTCAGATTGCGAGTGGCACGAACGGCGGGCCGGCGATTCGCGACAGTAGCGAGTTTGGCTCGTCTGTGACTGCAATTGGAGACATCAATGGGGATGGGATCGTCGATTTGGCAGTGGGTGCGCCTCGCGAAAGCGTTGGCGCTTTTACTCGCGGCCAGGAAGTGGGAGCCGTCTATGTTTTGCTGCTGAATCGAGACGGAACCGTCAAATCATCGACTCGAATCAGTGGCACAAATGGTGGCCCGCATCTCCCCAGTTTCGGTGAGTTTGGCTTTTCGGTGTCGAACGTTGGCGATTTGAATGGCGATGGCATTGATGAAGTCGCTGTCGGATCGGCCAGAGGCAAGAACGTGAAGGCGGCTCGCGGTCAAGTCAGTATCTTATTCCTGAATTCGGACGGTACGGTCAAGTCGTCGACGAAAATTGCGAGCAAGGTGGGCGGCGGCCCCAAACTGGCTGACAACGATGTTTTCGGCACATCAGTCTCCGGTATTGGGGATCTGAATGGTGACGGGATAAAGGATCTGGCCGTTGGGGCTGAAGGGGACGACACAAACGGAAATAGCCGAGGCGCGGTTTATATCCTGTTTCTGAACGAGAAGGGGAAAGTCAAATCATTCACAAAAATTG